>NZ_JAPCJA010000193.1:0-504 GCF_027707745.1 Aeromonas sp. QDB23 | reverse complement strand
AGACCAGCAGATCATTTTGGAGGTATTGGGTGAGCGCTATCGGCAAATTTATTCCTAAATCAGGTGCGGAATGTCGGATTAAAAACTACAGCCCTATAGGTCGCTATATTTTCTGCATGAGTTTATAGCTATACACTAATAGTAACAAGTGCTAAAAACCTTCCGAAAAAAAATAAATAAGAGAAATGAATTTCCAGGTTAAATAAAAGGCATCAGTGCAAAACTGATGCCTATTGAAAAATAGATTACACACAACTACCTTAAATTAACTAAACCATTATCAATATCAATTATTTCTTTTTTACCTAAAGAGCCTGAATTTAATTTCAATGTGGCAACGTTGACTATGTAACTATATCTAGAAATAGCTAACTTTGTCTTTGCATCATACAATTTTCTATTAGCATCCAATACATCAATGATAGTCCTAGGGAAGGTGCGAATAAGCGGGGAAATTCTTCTCGGCTGACTCAGTCATTTCATTTCTTCATGTTTGAGCCGATT
>NZ_JAPCJA010000192.1:0-515 GCF_027707745.1 Aeromonas sp. QDB23 | reverse complement strand
TGCCGATACGATCCCGAGCTCAACCCCAGCTACCAGCAGTTGGCCGAGCACTATCAGGTGGCGGTGATGCCAGCTCGTCCTTACAAGCCCAAGGACAAGGCCAAGGCGGAGGTGGGTGTGCAGATCGTCGAGCGCTGGATCCTGGCCCGTCTACGCCATCAGACCTTCTTCTCGCTTGCCGAACTCAACCAGTGCATCCGTGCCTTGCTGAACGAACTCAACGAGCGTCCGTTCAAGCAACTGCCCGGTAACCGACGTGACGCATTTGAGCAGTTGGACCGCCCGGCACTGGGACCACTGCCGGTGCATCCCTATCGCTATGTCGCCATCAAAACGGTCAAGGTCAACATCGACTATCACGTCAGTTATGAGCAGCACCATTACTCGGTGCCACACCAGTATGTGGGTCAGCAACTGGAGCTCCATGCAGGCGACACACTGCTTCAGGTCTATCACCAGCAACAGCTGGTCGCGAGCCATCCACGTAAAACCATCCCGGGGATGAGCACGCTCCC
>NZ_JAPCJA010000191.1:0-517 GCF_027707745.1 Aeromonas sp. QDB23 | reverse complement strand
CTTGAAACAGCATCCACGCAAGAACAAAACGGCCATCAACATCGAATACATGAAAGCCAGCATCCGGGCCAAGGTGGTGTAGCCCCAGCTAAGTTGTTGGCTACACCAATGGGGGTTCAGGCTGTTGTCGATCTAGTGGGACGGATTCGGCATGGGGTGTGCCTATAAATTTAGGCAGCCTGCGGCCTCATCTTTCAGTTCAAAAAAACATCACGATAGTTTTTTTTCAAATTTTTTCATTTTAGCCACTTGAAAAATACTGAAAACTGTCCATTTACTAATTATGAGAACAAAAGACTTTTTTAAACATTCCGCTGCTTCGCAGCGAAGATAAACCAGTTTTACTACTTCCCCACATACTATTTTATTAGAATCGACACTGATATTAGCATTCAAACATGTCAAGCTTTAATAAATAGGCTCAAAAATCATGCTGTCATGGTAATCCCCCCGAAAAACTGAGGTGCTCATAAGTAGAATTTTCTCGTATCTTGAACGCAGGAGGTTCTACATGAAA
>NZ_JAPCJA010000190.1:0-519 GCF_027707745.1 Aeromonas sp. QDB23 | reverse complement strand
GTATTAGCTGGTCAAGGATGGCGATCATACCTCAGAAGCCGCGCCACGCCTCGCTCATATGAGGGGATGGTTAAGGCATCGCCCGACAGGCGGTCACCCTGCTCCGTGACTTTGCTTTTGAGCAGTTAGGGCTATTTCGGCTGGAGATCGTGATGGGGGTTGGCAACACCGCCAGCGAAGCCGTTGCCATCGCCGCCGGTGCAACCTTTGAATGCAGGGCAAGGAACCGTCTCTTTCTTCATGGCCAGCCCCTTGATGCACATATCTACTCCCTTGTTCCCACTAACTGGAGCCAGTAACAAGGCTTATCTGACATAAACGAGTCATAGTTATGAGAACTTATATCTCAGTAGCCACTTACCCAATCAGTATGTATTTCCATTATCACAATAGTGATTGCCCTAGAATCTCCCTATTCATCCAATCTACCCTTGTTAGGATAACCAGGGTGAGAGCGTGAACATTTTGTTAAATTTCACCCAGTTTTTTGAGACCCGCATTGAGTACCGTTTCCAGATA
>NZ_JAPCJA010000189.1:0-522 GCF_027707745.1 Aeromonas sp. QDB23 | reverse complement strand
GTATTAGCTGGTCAAGGATGGCGATCATACCTCAGAAGCCGCGCCACGCCTCGCTCATATGAGGGGATGGTTAAGGGGGATTACCTCATTACTTAACTAAGTGTCAAATTTCGTATGAGTAGAATCAAGACCGAAAAACAGTCATAATAAAATATGGTTATTTTCGCACCTATGGTGCGGGCTAAACAGACAAAAAGTTCCACCTTATGATTAGCATCTATTATTTTTTCATTTAACAGCCACCATTTATGGCGGCTGCCATGAATAATTAAAAATATTATTGATGATAACACTACCACCAAGCTAATAAATTACGCCCTGTCAATGCCCCCCACACTATGGCATTCAACATCAGAGCAATGAAGACAGCCGCAGAGCCCATGTCCTTAGCTCGACCAGAAAGCTCATGATGCTCTGACCCTATTCTGTCTACTACTGCTTCAATAGCCAGGGCGGGATCGCACTTTGTTAATGAAATTTGAACAGGCAGATCGTCTGTGATCTAATCGCGTCTCCATGCAG
>NZ_JAPCJA010000187.1:0-538 GCF_027707745.1 Aeromonas sp. QDB23 | reverse complement strand
CAAGATGGCCATCAAGCGACGAGCATGCCCTTTATCACGCGTGGCATGGATGATTTTGTGAATGCGGCGCCGTTGTGTGGTCGTGGCAGGGGTGGTAGGATAGGCATCAACTCAGTCCTTTTGGTGTGGCTTGTTTTGTTTGGCGACTAATGAGATCGCACAAACTGGACGGTTCCCTTCCTCCTGTGATCTACTATTCGGAACAGCTATTTAGATCAAGGTATCTGATAGGCTAACCCCCGCAAGAACGGTTCAAAAGTAACCAACCTCATCTTTTTTTGAGATTTTTTCATTTACCCCACTTGAAAAAATCGAAAAACTGTCCATTTACTATTATTGAGAACAATTAAAAAATTTAAGAATTTCAACATTCCGCTGCTTCGCAGCGAAGATAATCCAGATTTTTAATTCCTTCGAGCTAGCTTTCCTTAAAGGAAGAAAATTGCACTTACAATAAGAAATTACTAGGGAAGGTGCGAATAAGCGGGGAAATTCTTCTCGGCTGACTCAGTCATTTCATTTCTTCATGTTTGAGCCG
>NZ_JAPCJA010000186.1:0-544 GCF_027707745.1 Aeromonas sp. QDB23 | reverse complement strand
ACTCATGATGAACCCTTTTTCATGGCTCCAGATGACAAACATGATCTCATATCAGGGACTTGTTCGCACCTTCCCTAACCCGTCAGTCGAAAGGGACGCTTCGCGGCGAAGCCGCTCGCGCCCTTCACTTTTACGTTAGCTGCTAGAAGCATGATCGAGACAATTGAAGAAAAAGAGCGGCTTGTGAGGCTGCAAAAGAAAGACCGATTTAGCGGTGAGCAAATCTTTGGGGCTACACCTACTTATTGGTGCGAAGCTTGCGATGACATAACTGCTTTCAAGCTAAATTGGCGAAAACCATTTGAGCCGTCTGAAATCGAAGATGAGTTCAATAAAGCAATGGGCAAGTTAACGGCATGGGAACAAGATTACTGCAATTTTCATTGTCGCATTTGTAGTCAGCTGGTGCGCTGTATCTACAGCATCAATGAGCTCGCAACATCCTCATATCATTATTACCCAAAAATCATCCTGATTACCCATGATTAGCAGCCACCACGAACTATACTGATCTTACGTACAGTTATCGAGGTGCGAGATCATG
>NZ_JAPCJA010000185.1:0-566 GCF_027707745.1 Aeromonas sp. QDB23 | reverse complement strand
GGGCTGCAACTGCTCGCCGTCGATGGCGTGATGTGGCGAACCCCCGATACTCCGGACAATACCGCCGCGTTTGCCAAGCCCGGCACCCAGCATGGCGAGACAGCCTATCCTCAGGTACGCATGCTCTGCCAGATGGAGCTGACCAGTCATCTGCTTGTTCAGGCTGCCATGGAGAGCTGCGCCATCAACGAGATGGCGCTGGCCGAACAGCTCATTGCACGCACACCGGACCACTCGCTGACCCTGTTCGACAAGGGGTTTTACTCCCTAGGTCTGCTACACGCCTGGCAAACTGCTGGCAGCGAGCGGCACTGGCTGCTGCCGCTCAAAAAGGGCACGCAATACGAGGTGGTACGCAAGCTGGGGCGTCAGGATGTGCTGGTGCAGCTCAAGACCAGTCCACAGGCGAGGAAGAAGTGGCCGCAACTGCCTGACACGGTGGAAGCCCGCTTGCTGACCCGCAGCCTCAACGGCAAGGAGCGCCAAGTGTTGACCTCGATGGTCGACCCGATGCGCTTTCCGGGAGCAGACATCGTCGAGCTCTACAGCCATCGCTGGGAAATCGA
>NZ_JAPCJA010000184.1:0-577 GCF_027707745.1 Aeromonas sp. QDB23 | reverse complement strand
ATCTCTGCATGACAGCAGGAGTTGCCAGTAATGCGTCGACATCGAATTCGCTTTCTGTGTTTTTATCTTCAGTTTTTTGATTACAGCTCGGCACAGTAACTTGAGCCTGCTGACCAGCCATACAGGCATTAAATACCGTGTCAGCCCTACCCCTATAATCAGGGGCGTCCTCCATCAACCACTTGCCATAATGGCGTACCACCATTTCCGTACCGGTGTGCCCCATCTGACGGGCTATCCACTCGATGCTGATCCCCGCCGAGAGCAGTTGGCTTGCATAGGTGTGCCGAAATTGAGATGGCCCCCGATAACGCACCCCAGCAGCCTGACAGAACGGCCTGAAAAACCGCTCACGGAACTCATCAACCGAGGCATAACTGCGCCTTTTGGCGCTGTAGTAAGCCAGCAGGGTGCGTTGTTCACTCATCTGAGTGCGATTGTCCGACCTCGTGACCGTAATCTTCTTAGCCTTACGATGCTCCGCTAGCCTCATCAGGGTCTTGAGAGATCCAACAGCCTGTTCTGACAGCTCTATCGTGCGAATAGATCCCCTGGTTTTGGGCGTTTTGTACTGCCC
>NZ_JAPCJA010000183.1:0-578 GCF_027707745.1 Aeromonas sp. QDB23 | reverse complement strand
CGGTCCAGGATCGCATCTGCCAGAGTGTTGTCCCCCAAGCTCGCGTACCACTCTTCCGTTGGCAGCTGACTGACCACGACCGTCGAGTATTTCCCGTACCGATCATCCATGATCTCCAGCAGGGCGTTGCGCTGCTCGGCATTCACCGCTTCCAGTCCCCAGTCATCCAGGATCAGCAGCTCTATCCTTGCCAGTTGACCCAGCAGTCTGGCGTAACTGCCATCTACCTTGGCCTGGCTCAGCTCAAGTAGCAGACGCGGCAGCCGGTAGTAACGAGTGCTGTGCCCCTGCTGACAGGCTTGGTAGCCCAGCGCACAGGCTAGGTAGGTTTTTCCGCAGCCACAGGGGCCGGTAATGAGCAGGTTCTGGCCCCGGCGCAGCCACTCTCCTTGGGCCAGGTTTGCCACCTGTGACCGCTCCAGGTTGCGTGCAGACTGGTAGTCCACCTCTTGCACCGTGGCCTGGAGTTTGAGCCTCGCCTGCTTGACCAGCCGAGCTTGTTTACGCTGCTCCCGGCTCAGTTGTTCGTGTTCGACCAGCAGGCTTAGCCGCTCGATGAAGGGCAGCCCTTCGTAGGT
>NZ_JAPCJA010000182.1:0-583 GCF_027707745.1 Aeromonas sp. QDB23 | reverse complement strand
TGCGTCGTAACGCCGGGCCGCAGGGCTACCAGCCAGACAATGCGCATCAGCACGCCACCCACCGACGGGCCAGTGCGGCCAAATCTCGGCTATCTGCCGATGTCATCCAGTTTGTCGAGCTGACACTCGCCTGGTGGTGGAGCCCGGAGCAGATAAGCGCGGTGGGCAAGCAGATAGGCCTCATGGTGAGTCACGAGTGGATATACCGCCATGTGGCCGCCGACAAAGCCCGGGGTGGCCAGTTGTACCGCCATCTGCGCCAGGGCCACAAGCGCTACCGCAAGGGGGCGAGCAGCCTGCGTTCTCCCATCAAGGAAGCCCGCTCTATTGATGAACGGCCGGCTATCGTCGATAGCCGGGAGCGGCTCGGTGATTGGGAGGCGGACACGGTGCTGGGCAAGCAAGGCACAGGTGCACTGGTCACCCTGGTGGAGCGCAAGAGCCGGCTCTATCTGGTCAAGCGGGTCGCGAGCAAACAGGCTGGGGTGGTGCGGGATGCGATAATCGAGATGTTAACGCCCTACATCGAGCAGGTGCATACCATCACCTTTGACAACGGCGGCGAGTTTGCCGAACACAAGGC
>NZ_JAPCJA010000181.1:0-599 GCF_027707745.1 Aeromonas sp. QDB23 | reverse complement strand
GGGTTGGAGAAGGTCGTTCCCGGCAGTTCGTCGTGAATCATCTGCATCGCCGTGCCGATGATCCGTTCCACGATGCCGCCATAGTGCGGCTGTCCCAGCGGGCGATAGTCCAGCCGGATGCCATGCTGCTCGCAACCCCGGCGCAGGGCCTCGCTCTTGAACTCGGCCGCGTTGTCTAGGTAGAGCAGCAAGGGCTTGCCGCTCATCTGCCAATCCATTTCCACGTTCAGTCCTTCCAGCCAAGGGCGCTTGTCGCAGGCGACATGCACGAGGCACAGGCCAACCGAAACGGCAGACGGCGCTTCCAGCGTGACGACCATGCCGAGCACGCAGCGGGTGAACACGTCGATGGCGAGGGTCAGGTACGGGCGGCCAATAGGTTGCCGGTCGCGGTCATCGACCACGATCAGGTCGATGACCGTATGGTCTATCTGCACCTGCTCCAGCGGCGCGGTCACGGCAGGAGGCTCGCCGCCCACACCTTGTAGGTCACGAGCGGCATCCTGGCCTTCCCGCCGGCGGATGACCTTGCGCGGGTCAAGGCTAGCGATCCGTAAGGCCACGGTATTGCGCGCCGGCACTCGCAGTTTTTGAGCCTT
>NZ_JAPCJA010000180.1:0-629 GCF_027707745.1 Aeromonas sp. QDB23 | reverse complement strand
CTCTTTGACGATTGGGTGCCCTATGTGGTCGGTGAACGTACCGAGATCGTAGTCTCCATGGACTGGACCGAATTCGATGCCGATGATCACAGTACCTTGGTTATCAGCCTGCAAACCAACCACGGTCGCAGTACTCCGCTGCTGTGGAAAACCCATCGGAAATCGTTGCTCAAAGGGCAACGCAATGCCCATGAGAAAGAGCTGCTCACCAAGCTCAAGCAGACGTTGCCAGAGGGTATCTTCGTGACGGTAGTAGCTGACCGCGGCTTTGGTTACATGGAGCTGTTCGAACGCCTGGAGCAAGAGCTAGGCTTTGCTTATCTCATTAGATTTAAAGGAAATGTTTTGGTTGGTTACCCTGGTGTAGAGCAGGTTCCAGCTCGGGACTGGCTAACGCCGACCGGGCGCACCCGAACCCTCAAAGCGGTGGAGCTAACTGGGCAGCGACAGCCTGTCGAACGGGTCTATTGTTGTCATAAGAGTGGCATGAAAGACGCGTGGTTTCTGGCCAGTAACCGGACCGACCTGAGCGCCGCCAAGGCGTTGCAACTATACGGCCAGCGCTGGGGTATCGAGACCAGTTTTCGTGATATCAAAGATTACAAATTCGGCATGGGTATGGGAGATGT
>NZ_JAPCJA010000179.1:0-635 GCF_027707745.1 Aeromonas sp. QDB23 | reverse complement strand
TCCTTCATCGCCTCTGACTGCCAAGGCATCCACCATGTACGCTTAGTCACTTAACCATACAACCCCAAGAAGTGTCGGTGAAACCGGCACAGTTTGTTGTCGTACAACAAGGACCAAATAAAATTTGGTTTTCGCCAAGAAGTTTCCAAAGCACTTGTAACAAATGTTTGAGAACTACTTTTTAAATCAGCTTTCCAGATTGTTAAAGAGCATGTTTGCAACGGTCAGTGACCGAAGAAAACAGAGTTAAGAATCAGTTCTTAACTCTGCATTCTTGTTAGCAAGAAGAGAAGTGGCGTCCCCTAGGGGATTCGAACCCCTGTTACCGCCGTGAAAGGGCGGTGTCCTAGGCCTCTAGACGAAGGGGACCCGGATTTGTCTTTGCGCTTGCGCGCAGGTAACCGGGTAGCCGCTTGCGCCGCTATTCACGTCCCGACACCCAACAAAAGGGCTTCTCTCGTTTGGCGTTAGCCAAACAAGCACTGACGCTTGCGCATCAGGTCTTTGCTCTAACTACTTTGAATCAAGGCAATCTGTGTGAACACTCAACAACTTCGACATCTTAAGGTAAGGAGGTGATCCAACCCCAGGTTCCCCTAGGGTTACCTTGTTACGACTTCACCCCAGTCATGAAT
>NZ_JAPCJA010000178.1:0-637 GCF_027707745.1 Aeromonas sp. QDB23 | reverse complement strand
TCACGCAAGAGGCAATAGTGGATCACCGGACGATCGTCTCATTTTTTACCTGTCAACTGGTCTGGGTGAACCGTTACGACCTGACCTGCCAGGCCCCAAGAATCATCAAGGCTAATATTGGCACCATCGAGCTTCCCGACACCCTTTTCATCAAAGAAGGTGGTGTAGTTCACACCCACACCAACATATGGACGAACCTTGCTCTGGGCATCGCCAAAATAGTACTGAGCCATCAATGTTGGCGGCAGATGCTTAACCTTGGCTATTTCCCCCAATCCAGCAGTGCTCACACGATGGGAGAATGGGGTTGCCGCCAGCAGCTCAACCCCCCAGTTATCGGTGATCATATAACCCAAAGTCAGGCCAAGTTGTTGATTGCTGTCGATCTGAAACTCGCCAGTGTTAAGCACATCATCACTGCTCTCCTGAGGAGAAACGATGGCCAAACCACCACGAACCAGAATATCGCCAGCCTGGTGGGCCATGGCGAAGGGAGAGGTCACTGCAGCGGCAATCATCAGAGGAAGTAATTTTTTCATCACGTAATCCCTTTTTTTATTTCCTGATTACCCATGACCCTCAGCCAGCTTCAAGAGCCGATATGGCATCGGAGGGCTTGCCACGACGGCATGCCCCA
>NZ_JAPCJA010000177.1:0-658 GCF_027707745.1 Aeromonas sp. QDB23 | reverse complement strand
AAAAACTGAAGATAAAAACACAGAAAGCGAATTCGATGTCGACGCATTACTGGCAACTCCTGCTGTCATGCAGAGATTGATGAGTGTTTTAATGCAGCGAATTTCTGTGGCGCAGTAAATCACTGTCTACATCACGCATTCAGCATTAATTTAAAACTAAATCGCACCTTTAATAAAGGGATCCACGTCGTGGGTGGGGAAATCCTGCCCACTATCTAAAGAAGGCGTTATTCAAGCGCTCTGGGAGATGACCGAATGGCTACACAGGCAACGGAAAAGGAATATGAAAGACTGGCAAAAAATCATTATGAAATCCTAAAGGAAAAGGGCCTTAATATCACAGCAAAAAACATTGCGGATGAATTGTTGGCTCGCGCTTCAAAATGCAGTCCTGGCTATTGGCGAAAACTGCGCTGTGCACTGGTATATCATCAACAATTGTTGAATTTTCCCGACGCGGCCGAGCGAATTCAGGCCCTGAGTAGGCCAGATATACCGGTTAAGGCAAAACAAAAAAGAGTTAAAAAGGTCGATAATGATGATCTCGTTGCACTGATTCAGTATTTTAAGGCGCGTAATGACAGCGCTATGTTGGCGGCCATATTGTTGTTTATGCGCGCGGGGATAAGACCTGCTGAACTAGCCACCATAACTGCGC
>NZ_JAPCJA010000176.1:0-694 GCF_027707745.1 Aeromonas sp. QDB23 | reverse complement strand
AAGACGCAGTTCCTGCGGGTAGAAAAATGGTGATCGGCATGATGTTATTGGCTGATCGACATGATGTTATTAGCCAGCTCGGGCTCTTGTAGCCAAAGTTGGTACCGCAGCTCCAGCCTGAATCAGCAAACTTGAACTTGTAGGGGGCCCACTCTTTCTTGAGGGTGCCTTTGGCCATATAGAGCTTGTCGGCCACCTTGACTACCTTGCTTTCATCAGTCGCCATCCAGTCGTTCATCTCCCCACGCAGGTAGATGGACTTGCCACCGAAGTCGCTGTTGTCTACCGCAGCCTGCTCTGCACCACCATTGGATGCGCAACCGCCTAATACCAGGGTTCCCGCCGCCAGCATCATCGTTACTGTTCTTTTGAACATGGGTCTATTCCTTAAATTATTGTGATTCCTTGGTCCATCAATATGGACTGAAGAATTAAACCAGAGCAGGCATCACAAGAAAGGTAGAGGCATCACATTCTGTGTTTTTTATATCCAACCCATTGAACAAATGAGTAAATATCAAACAAAAAAGAGAGGTTCTTTTGATGCTTTATGGGAAATTTCAGTGAATTACAGGAAGATGAAAGGCTAATAATCAAGCGATTTGCTGATTCTCAGCCAATAAAAAACCCCGCTCATCGAGCGGGGTTTCTTGTATTGGGTGCCTGGCAGTGTCCTACTCTCGCATGGCGAATG
>NZ_JAPCJA010000175.1:0-698 GCF_027707745.1 Aeromonas sp. QDB23 | reverse complement strand
TAGATTGGCCCCTTGAAGATCCAGACACTTCGCCCCTCTTAACTTAAGAGGTAGTCTTGGAGCTATGTTCAGTACTAGTCACAACGAGAAGATGGTCGAAGTGTTAACAGGGGCCGAGCGCCGTCGACGCCGGACTCCACAAGAAAAGATCGCCATCGTGCAGCAGACCTTTGAGCCCGGGATGACCGTCTCTCATGTTGCTCGCTTGCACGACGTCAACGCAAACCAGCTTTTCAAATGGCGTAAGCAATTCCAAGAAGGGTCTCTCACGGCGATCACCGCCGGTGAGGATGTTGTTCCTGCTTCCGAGTTGGCTGCTGCCATCAAGCAGATCCGAGAGCTTCAGCGTCTGCTCGGGAAGAAGACCATGGAGAACGAGATCCTCAAAGAAGCCGTGGAGTATGGTCGAGCAAAAAAATGGATTGCGCATGCGCCCTTGTTGCCGGGGGACGACGATTAAGTGCTGTGAGCCAGGCTCTTAATGTATCGCGTGCGCAGCTATCCGTTCGTGTTCATCGAAAACCGGGTTGGCAAGATGGTCGTCATCATCGCCAGCGTGATGATGCAGCCTTACTTGGCCGTATCATGGAGGCGATGGCAGAGCTTCCCTCCTATGGCTATCGCCGGGTCTGGGCGCTGTTACGGCGTCAGTCTGAGGCAACAGAACAACCTGTGGTAAACGCTAAGCGGGTATATCG
>NZ_JAPCJA010000174.1:0-702 GCF_027707745.1 Aeromonas sp. QDB23 | reverse complement strand
ACCTCGATAACTGTACGTAAGATCAGTATAGTTCGTGGTAACTGACTGCTAATCATGGGTAATCAGGTTTTGTTTTCCTGAATCTGCGTGTAGTGCCAGTAACACCTCAGCGGAGGCAGGCCTCTCTCGGGTGCTTTATTATTTGTCTTTTATTTTTGTATTTATTGTTTTTACGAATGAATCCATGACAATAACAACTTAAAATTAATCGCCATTGAAATGGACGTGAATCCTACAACAGTCGCAAACAGAAAAACCAGCCAAAAATTAGAGTGAACACACTATTTATTCATTACAATGGCTCATACTTTCAGCTGTATTTACAGCAAAAGATAGTTCGTTACAAAAAGAAACTTTCAATATTAATCATATACTTAACAACTAACTGATTTTGCTTATCTTTATATAAAAACGCCCACTACTGACATTGTGGATAACAAGATCTTGGTTGCAATTGAATAACCATTTTCTCGCCATTAAAAACCTTAAAAACTTTCTGCTGACGCATGGCCTGCACCGCGGCGCTATCAATAAATCGCAATCTGGCACGCACATAGATATTACCTTCCGCCAATTGCAGGGGGGTCAATCGCAAATCAAACTGCAAGGGCAACATGGTCACCTCATAGCCAGGGCGGGATCGCACTTTGTTAATGAAATTTGAACAGGCAGATCGTCTGTGATCTAATCGCGTCTCCATGC
>NZ_JAPCJA010000173.1:0-705 GCF_027707745.1 Aeromonas sp. QDB23 | reverse complement strand
TACCTGAAGCAACACCGCTTATATACCCGCACACTTGGAATTATTTGAGTCTCTAAAAATGAGGGGATCTCTGAGGTTGTAACCATGTCAGCAGGCGGCACAAACTGCTTCTTGTAGAACAATGGTGGGTAACCCGCCTCGACTGGAGTTCGCATGGGAAGCACATCGTCCAATGTCTCGAATGGGGATCTGCTTGGAATGATGACATTATTCACGGCCACATAGTGATCCCAGAGTTTCAGCATTTCACCGAGTTTGGCGGGCTCCTGAGAGGCCAGATCTATGCGCTCGGCAGGATCTTTCGCAATATTGAAAAGTTCCCATTCACCTTTGCCAAATGGTTTGAATTGCCAACGAATTTTCCAGTCATCTTGCCGTAAGGCCCGATTGCCAAAGATTTCCCAGGCAATATAATCCTGCGTAGTTCGTGGTGATGCTGTTTGACCAGCCAAGGTTGGTAACCATGATTTCCCAGCCAGGGATGGCAGCTTATGGCCCTGATACGAATCAGGATATTTTGCGCCTGCGATCTCCAGCAAGGTTGGCATCACATCGGCCACATGCATGACACCATCATTGATACTACCCTGCGCTCTTTTGACTACAGGCCCCTTAACGATCAATGCGTTACCTGATTACCCATGACCCTCAGCCAGCTTCAAGAGCCGATATGGCATCGGAGGGCTTGCCACGACTGCATGCCCC
>NZ_JAPCJA010000172.1:0-721 GCF_027707745.1 Aeromonas sp. QDB23 | reverse complement strand
TGTCCGCCAAACGATCATTAGGCGGCCAAACCGGACGCCTGTCCGAAAACATCTTGCGCAACGGGATGACGGACAATAAGATAGGCGGACGGTATAACGGACAAATGGGCGGAAATGGCACTCATCGGCTATGCGCGGGTATCGACGGCGGAACAGGACACCGCCTTGCAGACGGATGCGCTGCGCAATGCAGGCTGCGAACGGGTTTTCGAGGACACGGCATCCGGGGCCAAGGCAGACCGGCCCGGCTTGGCCGATGCGCTGGCTTATCTGCGCGATGGCGATGTGCTGGTCGTCTGGCGGCTGGATCGGCTTGGCCGCTCCCTGCCGCACCTGATTGAGACGGTCGGCAAGCTGGAAGCACGGGGCGTCGGCTTCCGCTCGTTGACTGAAAACATCGACACCACCACGCCGGGCGGACGGCTCATCTTCCATGTGTTCGGTGCGCTGGGCCAGTTCGAGCGCGACCTGATCCGCGAGCGCACCAAGGCCGGGTTGACCGCTGCCGCCGCACGCGGGCGCAAAGGCGGACGCAAGCCGGTTGTCACTGCCGACAAGTTGCAACGAGCGCGGGAGCTTGTCGCCAACGGCTTGAATGTCCGCGAGGCCGCCGCACGCCTCAAGGTAGGAAAAACCGCTCTCTACGCTGCCTTGCAGGCGGCCAGTTCTGGCAGTGCAGCCGACTCCTGATATTTCGTGCAGTCGCCTTCTGAAAACGACA
>NZ_JAPCJA010000171.1:0-725 GCF_027707745.1 Aeromonas sp. QDB23 | reverse complement strand
GGGTCGACACCGGTAATCGGATCGTTGCCGCACTGAACAGCGCCCCGTTCCAGGTCGCCTCCATTTATGCGGCTGAACCGAGGGAGAGCAGCTTTACGCCGTCTGGCCGCAGTTCGCCCTTGGGCGACACGTGCCGGTAGAGCGTCTGCCGGGTAATCCCGAGTTCTTCGCAGAGATCGCCCACCTTGGTTTCCGGTTGCCCCATGCTGGCCATCGCCAGGCGTAGCTTGGCGGCGGTCATCTTGAAGGGGCGCCCCCCTTTCCTGCCGCGAGCGCGCGCCGAGATAAGTCCAGCGACTGTTCGCTCGGAAATCAACTCACGCTCGAACTCGGCCAGCGCGGCAAAAATACCGAACACAAGCTTGCCGGCGGCAGTCGTCGTGTCGACCGCCGCACCGTGACCGGTCAGGACCTTCAGGCCCACGCTACGCGCAGTTAGGTCGTGCACGGTGTTGATCAGGTGGCGCAGATCACGGCCAAGCCGATCGAGCTTCCACACGATCAGCGTGTCCCCTTCACGAAGCGCCTTCAGGCAAGCAGCCAACCCTGGGCGATCATCGCGCCTGCCCGAGGCCAGATCCTCGTAAAGGTGCGCAAGGCTCACACCAGCGGCGATGAGCGCATCGCGTTGCAAATTGGTGGACTGGGATCCGTCCGCCTTCGATACCCGCATGTAGCCGATCAGCACCTTTTCACCCGTCACGTATACGTTCGATTATGTGACA
>NZ_JAPCJA010000170.1:0-725 GCF_027707745.1 Aeromonas sp. QDB23 | reverse complement strand
CCCCCGGTGTCAGAATAGTTGTCGCCTAATCTGAATAATCTAAATGTGAAGACCGGGGGCGGATAAAGAGTGTCGAATGGCTCGTTATTCAAGTGAGCGCAAGGCTGCTTTGCTCAAGAAGCTGCTGCCGCCCATCAATATGTCGGTGGCCGAGTTGGCTCGGCAGGAAAACATCAGCGAGGTCACTCTGTATAATTGGCGCAAACACGCCAAAGACGGAGGGTCTCCTGTGCCCGGGGACAACAAACTGACCGATGAATGGCCCGCCGAGGCCAAGTTCGCCGTCGTGCTGGAAACCGCTGCGCTTTCCGAGATTGAACTCAGTGAGTACTGCCGCCGTAAGGGTCTCTATCCCGAGCAAGTCCAGCAATGGCGCCAAGCCTGTATTCTGGGCCAGCAATCCGCTCGTACCTTACAACAGGCGGAGAAGGCACAGGCCAAAGCGGACAAGAAGCGTATCCGGCAACTGGAGCAAGAGCTGCGGCGCAAAGACAAGGCCCTGGCCGAGGCGGCAGCTCTGCTGATATTGCAAAAAAAGCTCGATGCCTACTGGAGCAACGTCGACGAGGACAACTGACCTCGTTGCCAGAGCGGCAGCAATACGTTGCATGGTGGCGCGAAGCGCTTGAAGCTGGCGCCCGCAAGCATCCTGCGGCCGAGGTGTTGGGGCTGAGTCTGCGCACGCTCCAGCGCTGGTTGGCCGGGCCTGAGCTGAGTGCCGATAG
>NZ_JAPCJA010000169.1:0-757 GCF_027707745.1 Aeromonas sp. QDB23 | reverse complement strand
CGATATGAGATCGATTTAGCCACTCATAGAGCATCGCAAGGTCATGCTCAGTCATGAGGCGCAGTGTGACGGAATCGTTGCTGTTGGTCACGATGCTGTACTTTGTGATGCCTAACGTCGCTATCAATCGCGGAAAAAGGCGTAGTGCGCGAAGCGAACGAAGCTTTTTGCCGTCGATTGCATAGCTTTGTTAACCCTTTTTCCAAATTTGATAGCAATAGTTAATGTTTGAAGTAAAGTGTTGCTCAAAAACAACTTCGAAGGTATTTGGAATACTCGGGAAGAAAACATCCCCCTCTGGCTCGATGTCGATCGTCGATAAGTGGAGCGTAGAGGCCATGGGTAATGTTTCTCGGTAAATTTCTCCGCCACCAGACACTATAACGTGACCGGTGAATTCAGCTAGCCTGTCCATGGCCTCTTCGATTGACTGAAATACAACTACATTGTCATCATTTGATGTCCAACCTGAGCGGGTAACGACCGCGTATTTCCTATTGGGGAGTGCGCCCATAGATTCAAACGTCTTGCGACCCACCAGAAGCCACTGATTGTAGGTCAATGCTTTAAAAAGTAGCTGCTCCCCTTTCGCGGACCAGGGTATGTCTGGACCGCAACCAATCACGCCGTTTTTCGCTTTCGCAGCTATCAATGATACTTTCAAGGTTCTCATCCTGGGTTAACTTTGTTTTAGGGCGACTGCCCTGCTGCGTAACATCGTTGCTGCTCCATAACATCAAACATCGACCCACGGCGT
>NZ_JAPCJA010000168.1:0-797 GCF_027707745.1 Aeromonas sp. QDB23 | reverse complement strand
GGGCATGCAGTCGTGGCAAGCCCTCCGATGCCATATCGGCTCTTGAAGCTGGCTGAGGGTCATGGGTAATCAGGAAAGATTATTACTTAAAAGTACGCAAGGGGAAAATGGAGGGCACGATAAAAGAGGGCCGTGAGATGATTATTTCAAGGAGTGGGCAGGAGAGCAAGGTTATAATTGAGGTAATGTCTCCGCTAGCTAAAATACAGGGATTTGAAAAAATTTCTGAAGCCAAAGCTAAGGCTCCAAGCCAGTGCCTATTCGAACTAAAACGTCCTGCCGAAATTTGGCGATCTTTCGCTGATGAGATGGAAGTTGAAGGAACATTGTATTGGTTCAGGCATACCTATATAACTAATGAGATACTTAGGGGAGAGCCGCTTGCACACATTGCTGCGCAGGTCGGCAACAGCGTAAAAATGATCGAACGGCACTACTCTCATGCAACTATGAGACGAATTCGAACTGCTGAATTGGATAGAAATAAAAAAGACAAATGATAAATAGATAGATTTCTAACGTTGAATAAAAATACTATCACTACCATAGCGAGTGAGTGATATCTGAGCACAATTGAAATTTAAACACCCGCGTGTTAGCTTCGCACACGCTCGTGCCACTTCGTTGTTATTCGATTTGTATTATTAGGGAAGGTGCGAATAAGCGGGGAAATTCTTCTCGGCTGACTCAGTCATTTCATTTTTTCAGTTTGAGCCGATCTTTTCTCCCGTAAATGCCTTGAATCAGCCTATTTAGACCGTTTCTTCGCCATTTAAGGCGTTATTCCCAGTTTTTAG
>NZ_JAPCJA010000167.1:0-799 GCF_027707745.1 Aeromonas sp. QDB23 | reverse complement strand
GGGAACGCCCGCCTGGGACGTCGCGCGGATCGACCGGACATTCGCGGAGACCTTCGTCCTGAGATCCGAGCTCCTAGTCGCGAGTTGCAGCGACGGCATCGTCGGCTGTTGCACCTTGTCGGCCGAGGATCCCGAGTTCTGGCCCGACGCCCTCAAGGGGGAGGCCGCATATCTGCACAAGCTCGCGGTGCGACGGACACATGCGGGCCGGGGTGTCAGCTCCGCGCTGATCGAGGCTTGCCGCCATGCCGCGCGAACGCAGGGGTGCGCCAAGCTGCGGCTCGACTGCCACCCGAACCTGCGTGGCCTATACGAGCGGCTCGGATTCACCCACGTCGACACTTTCAATCCCGGCTGGGATCCAACCTTCATCGCAGAACGCCTAGAACTCGAAATCTAACGTCCGTTCGGGCATCGAGGTCCATGTCGGGGTGGGACGGGCCCGTGGCTTCAAGATCACTTGCAGTCCGACCGCGATGTCTTGGTTGCGCGAGAGGTTGTCGATATCCTCCACTTCCATCATCAACCCTGGATAATGCCGCCGCCGTCATCGCCGCCGACGCCCGTGCCGGGCTTTTCGGGCCTGTCAGGCTTGCTCGGCCTTCAGCCTGCCTGGGCGAGATCTCCGGCGGACGGATTAACGGCGGAGCTTCGCCGCCTTTCGTGCGTGTGAAGGCCGAAGATAGTTCTCTCAAAAACATCCGTTTATGAGAGATACCAAATGTCATTTTCAGAAGACGACTGCACCAGTTGATTGGGCGTAATGGCTGTTGTGCAGCCAGCTCCTGACAGTTCAATA
>NZ_JAPCJA010000166.1:0-811 GCF_027707745.1 Aeromonas sp. QDB23 | reverse complement strand
ATGGGCGCGCCGCTGCGCCCACGCCCACGGTTGCCGGAAATGGAGCAACTGGCTCTGGCACTGCTGCGCAAGGTCGGCGTGCGCATGCTGGTGATCGACGAGCTGCACAACGTGCTGGCCGGCAACAGCGTCAACCGCCGGGAATTCCTCAACCTGCTGCGCTTCCTCGGCAACGAACTGCGCATCCCGTTGGTTGGGGTAGGCACGCGCGACGCCTACCTAGCCATCCGCTCCGATGACCAGTTGGAAAATCGCTTCGAGCCGATGATGCTGCCGGTATGGGAGGCCAACGACGATTGCTGCTCACTGCTGGCCAGCTTCGCCGCTTCGCTCCCGCTGCGCCGGCCTTCCCCAATTGCCACGCTGGACATGGCTCGCTACCTGCTCACACGCAGCGAGGGCACCATAGGGGAACTGGCGCACTTGCTGATGGCGGCGGCCATCGTCGCCGTGGAGAGCGGCGAGGAAGCGATCAACCATCGCACACTCAGCATGGCCGTTTACACCGGACCCAGCGAGCGGCGGCGGCAATTCGAGCGGGAACTGATGTGAAGCCTGCGCCGCGCTGGCCGCTGCATCCCGCCCCGAAAGAAGGCGAGGCGCTGTCCTCATGGCTCAACCGCGTGGCCCTTTGCTATCACATGGAGGAGCCCGACCTGCTGGAGCACGATCTTGGTCACGGCCAGGTCGATGACCTGGACACCGCGCCACCACTCTCGCTGCTGGCGTTGCTTTCCCAGCGGAGCGGCATCGAGCTGGACCGGCTGCGCTGTATGAGTTTCGCCGGATGGGTGCCTTGGCTACTGGACAG
>NZ_JAPCJA010000165.1:0-841 GCF_027707745.1 Aeromonas sp. QDB23 | reverse complement strand
GCGCCTTGATGTCGATGATGCGGGAGTTGGGGTATCAGATTGGTCGATTCAAAGTACGTAACCTGATGAAGGAAGCCCGGCTGGCATCCAAGCAGCCGGGCGCACACCGTTATAAGGTGGCACGGTCTGAACGACCGGACATTCCCAATCTGCTGGCCCGAGAATTTGATGCTCCGCAACCCAATCAGGTGTGGTGTGGCGATATCACCTACGTCTGGGCAGGTGGTCGTTGGCATTACCTGGCCGTGGTGCTCGACCTGCATACCCGACGGGTCGTGGGCTGGGCGATGTCTGACAAACCTGATGCAGAATTGGCAATAAAAGCGCTGGAGATGGCTTATCAGCAGCGGGGCTGCCCATCAGGCGTGCTGTTTCACTCCGACCAGGGCAGCCAATACGGCAGTCGGGCATTTCGGCAACGACTGTGGCGCTATCGCATGACCCAGAGCATGAGTCGTCGTGGTAACTGCTGGGATAACGCCCCGATGGAACGGTTGTTCAGAAGCCTGAAGTCAGAGTGGCTGCCGGCAACGGGATACATGAGCGTGCAGGAGGCAAAGCGGGATATCAGTTATTACCTGATGGATTACTACAACTGGCGGCGTCCACATCAACACAATGACGGGATACCGCCAGCAAAAGCCGAGACTCGGCCTAACCAAGTGTCCGGATTTAGTTGACCACTACAGAGTGAGGGCTTTTTGGCCCAAGATGATAAAACCAAGACTTAAAAACGTCACATAGCAAAAAGGCCTTCCCGGTCAGGAAGGCCTTTCAAATTAGTGGCGGAGCGGACGGGACTCGAACCCGCGACCCCCGGCGTGACAGGCCGGTATTCTAA
>NZ_JAPCJA010000164.1:0-846 GCF_027707745.1 Aeromonas sp. QDB23 | reverse complement strand
TACCTATAATGCGGCTGACAGAGAGTGCCGAGCAGATTATCGGGCAGCGGCCAGGACTTCATTTCACACTACCGATAACGCCAATGCCTGATGGTTCTGATGAGCTGATCACCCCGTTGTCAGCTGACAATCGAGTTCGCTGGAGCCAGATTTCCATTTCACGCTACCGATAACGCTAATGCCTGATGGTTCTGATGAGCTGATCGCCCCGTTGTCAGCTGACAATCGAGCTCGCTGGAGCCAGATTTCCATTTAACGATACCTATAATGCGGCTGACAGAGAGTGCCGAGCAGATTATCGGGCAGCGGCCAGGACTTCATTTCACACTACCGATAACGCCAATGCCTGATGGTTCTGATGAGCTGATCACCCCGTTGTCAGCTGACAATCGAGTTCGCTGGAGCCAGATTTCCATTTCACGCTACCGATAACGCTAATGCCTGATGGTTCTGATGAGCTGATCACCCCGTTGTCAGCTGACAATCGTTGCCAGCCAGCAGCCAGGATTTCATTTCACGCTACCGATAACGCTAATGCCTGATGGTTCTGATGAGCTGATCGCCCCGTTGTCAGCTGACAATCGAGCTCGCTGGAGCCAGATTTCCATTTCACGATACCTATAATGCGGCTGACAGAGAGTGCCGAGCAGATTATCGGGCAGCGGCCAGGACTTCATTTCACGCTACCGATAACGCTAATGCCTGATGGTTCTGATGAGCTGATCACCCCGTTGTCAGCTGACAATCGAGCTCGCTGGAGCCAGATTTCCATTTCACGATACCTATAATGCGGCTGACAGAGAGTGCCGAGCAGATTATCGGGCAGCGGCCAGGACTTCATTTCAC
>NZ_JAPCJA010000163.1:0-884 GCF_027707745.1 Aeromonas sp. QDB23 | reverse complement strand
GGTATTAGCTGGTCAAGGATGGCGATCATACCTCAGAAGCCGCGCCACGCCTCGCTCATATGAGGGGATGGTTAAGGATACCAGTAGCACACCCTTAGGAAGCATATCGCCGACATTAACGGCTTTGATTGAGCCATCTTTTAAAACGATCCAGCACTCTCCTTGAGCCTTAGTGAGTTCCATTGCTTGATCGAGCAGGATTTTGTGCATGTTACGTGTGTTCCTAATAGTTTGAACTGATAAATTTATAGTTTTTATACTAATTATTCCGCCCAAGGCTAAGGAGAGTGCATTAAATAATCAAACGACTTATTGATGATATATTTCTATTAACTGATTCGCTGGTGGAATTAATGTATTGCCATGATTTAATTGAGTTTATTGTTGTTCTGCGGGTTATTTTAATTGTATTGGGTGATAGTCTTTATCGGGTTAAAGTCAGCGTATTAAGAGCGCTACTCATATGAACGACTTTATATTTTTTAATGAGAATAAAGAAATTTAAAGGCGTTTAATGTGAAAAACGTTTTTATCTCATCCTTGCTTTTATGGTAGCGAGAGTAAATTCGTTGAGATATCAGTTTTATAGAGCTGGTTTATAAGAAGTCGTCGTTTTTAGCCGGGGTGGTGGGGAAAGTCACTGGCCAAAAATGACAGCTCGATGGGGATTTTTTGTTATTTATATACCGATTATTAACATGCGCGAGAAAATAAGCTTTCAAACCCAATGACGATGGTGTTGATGATATGAATAAGTAGTCAGCAGGGTGAATGTTAATAGAGTGTCCAGTGGAATATATGCTGGTAACATGTACAGAACCTTAAGCGGCAAGCGAATTAATAATACCGTCTAACGTGTTGTTTTGCTTGGATTTTCTCTGCCT
>NZ_JAPCJA010000162.1:0-920 GCF_027707745.1 Aeromonas sp. QDB23 | reverse complement strand
CCTGCATGGAGACGCGATTAGATCACAGACGATCTGCCTGTTCAAATTTCATTAACAAAGTGCGATCCCGCCCTGGTCATAAGATGACGCGGGCCGGCGAGGGAATAATAAAGTGTCGAATGAAGTGAAATAACCTCTTCCTGATTTTTATTTGCCATAAAAAACATAAAATAACCGCCTAAAATGTATAAGTGTTTTATCGCGCCTGAATTAAAAATAATCGCTTGTTTCCAAACACAATTAAAATAGAGAGACACCCTCGTTATGATCCTTGTCCGGTTCAGCCGCCCGCGGATGGATTGAACCCTTGTTGGCCGCGTCGTATATACAGGTTTATATGGCTGGGGCGTGATGGTGTGGTGCCGCAGTGGGTTGCCAGCAATAGTCGCCAAGGAGGGCATATGGAGTTGCCTGATTTTGACACCCTGAAAGAGTTGGCTGCGAGTGAGCCTTCCCGGCTGGATGCGATTCTTGAGCAGCAGATTGACCAGTTGATGGCCCGGGCGAGCCCCGATCAGCAGCGCCGTCTGCGCGGGTTGCAGTTCAAGATTGACGGTCAGCGTCGCCTGGCTAAAAACAATCTCGATAGCTGTATCCGGATTGCCAGCATGATGCGGGAATCTTTTTATTTGATGCGCAGCGAAATGATCCAGTTTCGGGAGGAGGGGGAGCTTCTGCCTGAAAACGATAGCGCTGGCAAAATAATTCGAATGGCTGACTATCGACGTCGTAAATAATCTGCAGTCAGCCCCTCTTCTGATATTTAATTCATGTATCAAGGGGCCGCAATAAGGCGAGGTAATGGCGGGCAGATTGTTATGGTTTTTAATGTTAGTGGTAATGCATGTACAGAACCTTAAGCGGCAAGCGAATTAATAATACCGTCTAACGTGTTGTTTTGCTTGGATTTTCTCTGCCTA
>NZ_JAPCJA010000161.1:0-940 GCF_027707745.1 Aeromonas sp. QDB23 | reverse complement strand
TGCATATTCCGGCCGATCATGAACACCAATTCCGATTCAACGTGAACACCATTTCCGGACCAATGTGAACGCTCATTCCGGTTCAACCTGAACACTTCGCCCCTCCTTTCCGGAAACAGTGTTCAACATCCCGGAATCACTGTTCACATTCACCGGAATCATCCTTAACGCATTGATTTAAAAACCTTTGATACGCTCTCCCTTTTGCCAGGGAAGAGCCTATGTCTGCCAAGAGGATTGCAATGCGTAAAATTCGTGAAGTGCTGCGACTGCGGCTGGAAGCTGACCTCTCTGTTCGCCAAATCAGTATCTGTACCAAGGTCAGTGTCGGCTCCATCCAGAAACTCCTCAAAAGTGCCCAGGCGCTCGGCCTTACCTGGCCCTTACCTACCGAGCTTGATGATGGCCGACTGGCTGCCCTGTTCTATCCGCAGGCCGATACCACCATCTCGGCCCGCCATGTTGTGCCGGATTGGCCCTCTGTCCATCAGGAGCTCAAGCGCAAGGGGGTCTCCAAACAGCTGCTCTGGGAGGAGTACACCCAGCGCTATCCCAATAGCTGTTACAGCTACTCCCAGTTCTGTGACCGTTACAAGTCCTGGTGTCAGTTGCAAAAGCGCTCCATGCGCCAGATCCACAAGGCGGGGGAAAAGCTCTTTATCGACTACTGCGGGCCCACGGTGCCCATCGTGTCGCCGACTACGGGTGAGGTCCGTCAGGCACAAGTCTTTGTCGCCGTGCTCGGTGCGTCCAACTACACCTTTGCCGAGGCCACCTGGTCCCAGTCACTGCCGGACTGGCTGCAAAGCCATGTCCGTGCCTTTGAGTTTTTCGGCGGGACACCGGTACTGCTGATCCCCGACAACCTCAAGAGCGGTGTCAGCAAGGCTTGCCGATACGATCCCGAGCTCAACCCCAGCTACCAGCAGTTGGCCGAGCA
>NZ_JAPCJA010000160.1:0-957 GCF_027707745.1 Aeromonas sp. QDB23 | reverse complement strand
GGCTCTGTTGCAAAGATTGGCGGCAGTCAGAGGTAGGCTGTCGCTCTGCGCCGATCAGGCGGCTGCTGCGAAATGGTGGTTGAGCATGCCCATGGCCTCCGTCAGCGCCGAGGGCCCAATGCCAAAAGCTCTCTCCACAAGGCGCACCTCGCCCCTGATGCCGGGCTGCAGGCACCAGGGGCGAGCCTGTCCTTTGCGCAGGGCTCGCATGACTTCGAATCCCTTGATCGTGGCATAGGCCGTGGGGATCGATTTGAAACCGCGCACCGGCTTGATCAGTATCTTGAGCTTTCCGTGATCGGCCTCGATCACGTTATTGAGATACTTCACCTGCCGGTGGGCCGTCTCCCGGTCCAGCTTTCCTTCGCGCTTCAATTCGGTGATCGCTGCACCATAGCTCGGCGCTTTGTCGGTATTGAGCGTGGCAGGCTTTTCCCAGTGCTTCAGGCCTCGCAGGGCCTTGCCCAGGAACCGCTTCGCTGCCTTGGCGCTGCGGGTCGGCGACAGGTAGAAATCGATCGTGTCGCCCCGCTTGTCGACTGCCCGGTACAGGTAGGTCCACTTGCCCCGCACCTTGACGTAGGTTTCATCCAGGCGCCAGCTCGGATCAAAGCCACGCCGCCAGAACCAGCGCAGCCGCTTCTCCATCTCCGGGGCGTAGCACTGGACCCAGCGATAGATCGTCGTATGGTCGACCGAAATGCCGCGTTCCGCCAGCATTTCCTCAAGGTCGCGATAGCTGATCGGATAGCGACAATACCAGCGCACCGCCCACAGGATCACATCACCCTGGAAATGGCGCCACTTGAAATCCGTCATCGTTCCGTCCGTCCAATCTCCGCCAAGCATGCTCAAGCTTCACGATTTTTGCAACAGAGCCCACACGAGTATTGAGCATAGTCGAGATTGGTGCAGATCACTTCTGATATTGAACTGTCAGGAGCTGGCTGCACAACA
>NZ_JAPCJA010000159.1:0-997 GCF_027707745.1 Aeromonas sp. QDB23 | reverse complement strand
GTTTGACCTGCCCGAGGTCAGCTATGTGGTGACAGAGCATCAGCTGTATCGGGGCACCTGCCGTGGGTGCGTCACCACCAGTGAAGCAGCCCTGCCCGATACGGTGAGCCACAGCCAGATGGGGGCTAATCTGCTGAGCTATATCGCTTTGCAGAGTGGTCAGTTCCACCAGAGCATCAGCAAGATACAGCAGCAGCTCAAGCAGCACTTCGGTTTGAGCTTTAGCCGAGGCGCCATCAGTGAAGCGCAAGGCCGGGTCAGCGCCATGCTCACCCCGACCCACCAAGCCATCAAACAGCAAGTGCAGTCTGCCGCCATCATCCATGCCGATGAAACCCGGCACCAGCGGGGCGGTGAGCGACGCTGGATGTGGCTGGCCCTGAGCAAGGTCGCGGTCTGCTTCATGACGGCGTTTGGCCGCGGTCAGGAGGCAGCGAAGCGGTTGCTGGGCAGTGAGCTTGATGGGGTGCTGGTGACCGACCAGTATGCGGGATACCGCTTCATCGACAGCGCCCAGCGCCAACTGTGCTGGGCGCATGTGCTGCGCAACGTGGCGGCGATTGCCGAGAGTAGCGACGCCGTCAACCAGCCTATCGGAGCCCGGCTGGTACTGCTGGCTGACACGGTGTTCAGAACCCGGCATGGCTATGAACAAGGCTGCTTAAGCCGGGAGCAGTACCAGCGAAGGTTGCAGCGATGTCGGCAAAGCTGGCGAAGGCAGCTGGAGCGGGGCAGTGTACTGTGTTCCAAGCGCTACCGTGGGCGCTGCCAGTTACTGCTCAAGGACGATGAGATGCTATGGCGTTTTATGGAAAACGACGAGATAGCGCTGACCAACAATGAAGCGGAGCGGGCGCTGCGTGGCTATGTGCTGTGGCGCAAGGGAAGCTATGGCGTCTGGTCGCATCGAGGCGAGCAGTTCAGGCAGCGTATCCTATCGTTGGTGGAGACGGCCAAGCGATTGGGCCGCTGCCCGCAGGAGTGGCTGAGGGCAGTT
>NZ_JAPCJA010000158.1:0-1006 GCF_027707745.1 Aeromonas sp. QDB23 | reverse complement strand
ATCCAATACCTTTTCCAGATATGGGCTGCTCATGCCCGCAAATTGCTGCTTCTTCCGCAAGCTTGCCTTACGGCTGGTTTCGGCTCGCAGCATGTTTTGCGCCATGTGTCGTGCACAGGCCAATATTTGAGGGGCATCACCTCGATATATCTGGCAGGCATCCTCATTCATCACGACATCCAGAACCCAGTGCAGGCTATTTTCAATTGCCCAGTGCCCTCGTACCGCTGAAGCAAACTGCTCTGGTGTCAGTTCAGCCGAGCTGATGTAGTAGCGATACTCCATCGAAAATTTTTCCATATTTTCAATTCGATAGGATATTGCGACACCGACAGTCTTCAGCGATTTCCACTCTGGAAATTGCTCTGATAGTGCTCCGGCTGGTAACACATGGTACTCGCGGCCATCGATGCGACCGTGCTCTTTCTCGACACTGAGCGTTTCTTCACTCAGCGGCTTCTTGGTCGACTCGGCCAGAGCTGCGCGTACTGCATTATGCAGTGTGGGCTGGTTACCTTTTACCGCCAGCAAGTAGTCGCCACCGCCCTTGACTATGGTTGAGGCTATTCCAGTCTGGCAGCCCATGGCATCGATGGATACCAGGCAGCCTTTTATATCGAGGAGTGCCAGTAATTCAGGAATGGCGGTGATTTCGTTAGATTTCTCATCTGTTTTGACTTGCCCGAGCACCAGACGATTCTCAGCGGCAAAGGCACTGACCATATGAATGGTAGACTGACGACTGTCTCGGTCGTAAGAGCTGCGTAAGGTCTTGCCGTCAATGGCAATCAGCTCACCATCGGTACGTTCTGATGTTGCTTGCATCCAGCGGACGAAGGCGTTCTGGAATTGCTCCGGTTGAATACGGGAGATGATCCTGGCTATGGTGTCGTGAACAGGTAATCCGTTATGAAACAATCCATTACGCTGAAACCATTCCAGATGTGCCTCGCCGAAAAGCTCGATATCTTCCCAACCTTGAGCTCCACCAATAGCAGCACAGACG
>NZ_JAPCJA010000157.1:0-1025 GCF_027707745.1 Aeromonas sp. QDB23 | reverse complement strand
TAGCGGGCGGCCGGAAGGTGAATGCTAGGCATGATCTAACCCTCGGTCTCTGGCGTCGCGACTGCGAAATTTCGCGAGGGTTTCCGAGAAGGTGATTGCGCTTCGCAGATCTCCAGGCGCGTGGGTGCGGACGTAGTCAGCGCCATTGCCGATCGCGTGAAGTTCCGCCGCAAGGCTCGCTGGACCCAGATCCTTTACAGGAAGGCCAACGGTGGCGCCCAAGAAGGATTTCCGCGACACCGAGACCAATAGCGGAAGCCCCAACGCCGACTTCAGCTTTTGAAGGTTCGACAGCACGTGCAGCGATGTTTCCGGTGCGGGGCTCAAGAAAAATCCCATCCCCGGATCGAGGATGAGCCGGTCGGCAGCGACCCCGCTCCGTCGCAAGGCGGAAACCCGCGCCTCGAAGAACCGCACAATCTCGTCGAGCGCGTCTTCGGGTCGAAGGTGACCGGTGCGGGTGGCGATGCCATCCCGCTGCGCTGAGTGCATAACCACCAGCCTGCAGTCCGCCTCAGCAATATCGGGATAGAGCGCAGGGTCAGGAAATCCTTGGATATCGTTCAGGTAGCCCACGCCGCGCTTGAGCGCATAGCGCTGGGTTTCCGGTTGGAAGCTGTCGATTGAAACACGGTGCATCTGATCGGACAGGGCGTCTAAGAGCGGCGCAATACGTCTGATCTCATCGGCCGGCGATACAGGCCTCGCGTCCGGATGGCTGGCGGCCGGTCCGACATCCACGACGTCTGATCCGACTCGCAGCATTTCGATCGCCGCGGTGACAGCGCCGGCGGGGTCTAGCCGCCGGCTCTCATCGAAGAAGGAGTCCTCGGTGAGATTCAGAATGCCGAACACCGTCACCATGGCGTCGGCCTCCGCAGCGACTTCCACGATGGGGATCGGGCGAGCAAAAAGGCAGCAATTATGAGCCCCATACCTACAAAGCCCCACGCATCAAGCTTTTGCCCATGAAGCAACCAGGCAATGGCTGTAATTATGACGACGCCGAGTCCCGACCAGACTGC
>NZ_JAPCJA010000155.1:0-1057 GCF_027707745.1 Aeromonas sp. QDB23 | reverse complement strand
CCGGCTGGAATGACGACTATCGGGCTCAGTTATTCTTTGGTTAAAATATCAACAAAGTGTGCTCCCGCCCTGGGTAAAGGAGGGGGGGGGAGCATCATATAGCATGAAGTTTATAATTACAGCAGTTGGTTCTCAGCTAAATTTGTCACTGCCCAGTAACGATAAGATACCTGATAAAGGTGATTGTTCTGACAGTGCAATTTGGAGCAACAACATAGCTATATTTTTATATCGTGACGTAAATATCAATAAGCAATCGGTTGGCGGGGCATGTTATGGAAATAACAGTATGTATGCGGGGGCTAAAATAACAGTTGCCTCTGCATATCTTGGTTATAAACTTGAGGCGCCAAATCCTCTCAAAATGGAAAATGGCATTTATAACGGGAGAATGATATTTTCAATCGGCAATGGGAAGGATTTGGACTTTGGGAATGGTACCTATACTGACCCGCAATTAATAGTCTCTTTCAAAGTAAAAGTTCGCCATCAGATAAAGGTTGAGTTTCCATCAGGCGGCAATAAAGTGGTGTTGCAGCCTCCTGAAGGATGGATTAATTTTGTTTATGACAGAAAAACGGCACCAAGGGTATTACAGCAGAACTTGCCTTTCCGGATATGGTATAGCGCACCATTTACTGTGGCATTGCGCTGCCAGTATACATGGGGGACTGATTGTGCATTAAAAGATGGTAAAGGGCGGACAGTTCCATTGAAAACAAACTATGTGCACATTAACAATAAAATGACTCCTTTGACGATAAATGCGCAGAAATTTATTTTATCTACACATGAAAAATCTGTAACTAATGGAGCAAGGGCTATTCTTTTTCAAGTTGTCGGCGGCACTGTAGCAGAGATGATAAAATATCCTGGCTCTACCTATAAAGGTGATGTCACGTTAATCTTTGATGCGTCTATCGACTAACAGAGACCACTGCTTTTGGCATAGTCAAAGAGGGCACTATCACTGGTAATACCCCAGGGCGGGATCGCACTTTGTTAATGAAATTTGAACAGGCAGATCGTCTGTGATCTAATCGCGTCTCCATGCAGG
>NZ_JAPCJA010000154.1:0-1080 GCF_027707745.1 Aeromonas sp. QDB23 | reverse complement strand
TTTTAGCTTGTTTCTCTGACTTCGAGCACCACAATTGCTCTGTTTTACGATATTCAATACGAACCGCCGGAATAGCGCCATATTCTCGACCGCATCCTCCATCGCTATCCTGGAAGCATCCTCGTTGAACACCACATCAAGAATGTAATGCTGGCTGTTCTCTATCCGCCAGTGCTGCCGTATATAGTGCCCTAGCAGCTTGTGCTTGGGGGATAACGAGCTGACATAGTAAGAGGTATCTACCGTTCCTTTTCCGTTGGCGCTGCGGTGACGCTCAACGGCAATGATGCTGCGGATTGTCGGCCATTTCTCCGTCAACTCTGGCGGTAATTTGGCTTTTAATTGAAACACATAACGCTCTTCCTGGCGGCCATGTCCACTCTCTTTGTGCTCGACGACAATCTTCTCTTTCTGGGCGTCAAACAGTGACTGGAATTGCGATTGAACCGCTTGATACAGCTTCGGTTGATTATTCTTGACCTGTACCACTACATGAGCCTTCTTCTCGCTGATTTTCTCCAGTGTCTCACGCTGACAATGCAACGCATCGAGTGTGACAACGGCTCCTTTTAGCTCAAGAATGTCCAGCATATCTTTGACGGTTTCGATTTCCCCCTTCTTGTTAGGGGTTGCTTTCTGGCTTAACACCAGCCCATTTTCGGTATCGTAAGCCGTGACCAACTGAAGCGCATCCTTGGCATTTCCCCGAAAGGAGCCGCGTAACACCTTGCCATCAAAGGCAATGATGGGTTTGCCCTGATGAGTGCGCTGTTCATTGACCCAGCACAGCAACGCTTCAAGCAAGGTATCGATGACAATGCAGCGCAGAATGCGGGCAACCGTGTGACGCCGCGGGATGCCGTTGGCAAAGGGGCGATGCTGACGGAGCCAATCGATCTTTGAATCGCCATAGGTTTCGATGTCATTCCAGCCCTCGGCACCACTCATGATGGCACTGATGACAAGGAACATGACATCAACCAGGTTATGTTTACGATTGATCTCAGAGCGAGTTTCTTCGACAAGGGTAAGGTGTTCAATCAACGTCATAGCGCGTGCCTCCTGCATGGAGACGCGATT
>NZ_JAPCJA010000153.1:0-1110 GCF_027707745.1 Aeromonas sp. QDB23 | reverse complement strand
GTAATACCAATCAGATTAAAGATGTGATCTAATTGCTCTATTCTGGTTTCACTGTACTCAGTATGTCCGATCCAATCGATTTCTTGGCCCTCGCCAAGGCAGAAACCAACGCCAGGAAACGCATGCGATTCCTGGCGTTAGCACACTTTCAAGAAGGTCATTCCAGAACTGACATTGCCCGCTTTCTCAAAGTCAGCCGCACAAGTGTCAACAAATGGGTGAGCAACTTCTTGCTACACGGCGTGGCGGGGCTGGATAGTGTCCGTCCACCAGGCCGACCCGCCAAGCTCGGCGCCGAACAGCTATCCCAGCTTAGCGAATATATCGACCAACAAAGCCGGCTGGCCATCGGGGGACGACTGCAAGGTACTGATATTCAAACGTATATCGAACGAGAGTTTGGTGTGGCCTATGAACTCTCCAATGTCTACCGCCTCCTCAGAGAGCTGGGGTTTTCCTGGATAACCAGTCGCTCACGACATCCGAAGCAGGATGGGCAGGTGCAGGAAGCTTTTAAAAAACTTCCAGCTGGAAACGATCCTTAACATCCCGGGTCATGTTGCGCTTGCCAATGTCGATGTCTGGTTTCAGGACGAAGCCCGGTTTGGTCAACAAAATACGACTACCCGACTGTGGGCCAGGCGTGGCAGTCGCCCCCGAGCTATTCAGCAACAACAATTCGAGTACGTCTATCTCTTCGGTGCCGTCTGCCCTGCAACCGGGACAACGGAAGCCTTGCTCAGTCCTCTGGTAAACCGGGAGGTGATGAAGCAGCACTTGGCACTGATTGCAGCACGAACAAAGCCGGGTCGTCATGCGGTGGTGATCATGGACGGCGCCGGATGGCATACCATGGAATGTGCGGATGACTTCCCCAATCTCAGCCTGATCAAGCTCCCTCCCTATTCTCCCGAACTCAATCCCATTGAACAGGTATGGAGCTGGCTTCGTCAGCATGTGTTGGCTAATCGCAGCTTCAAGGATTACGACGACATCCTTGATGCCTGCACATCGGCCTGGAAGCACTTTATTGCCGATGTGGAGCGGGTGATGTCACTTTGTAGCCGAGATTGGATAAAACTGACCTAATGTTTAATCCGATTGGTATAA
>NZ_JAPCJA010000152.1:0-1241 GCF_027707745.1 Aeromonas sp. QDB23 | reverse complement strand
CTGAACGTCAGAAGCCGACTGCACTATAGCAGCGGAGGGGTTGGATCCATCAGGCAACGACGGGCTGCTGCCGGCCATCAGCGGACGCAGGGAGGACTTTCCGCAACCGGCCGTTCGATGCGGCACCGATGGCCTTCGCGCAGGGGTAGTGAATCCGCCAGGATTGACTTGCGCTGCCCTACCTCTCACTAGTGAGGGGCGGCAGCGCATCAAGCGGTGAGCGCACTCCGGCACCGCCAACTTTCAGCACATGCGTGTAAATCATCGTCGTAGAGACGTCGGAATGGCCGAGCAGATCCTGCACGGTTCGAATGTCGTAACCGCTGCGGAGCAAGGCCGTCGCGAACGAGTGGCGGAGGGTGTGCGGTGTGGCGGGCTTCGTGATGCCTGCTTGTTCTACGGCACGTTTGAAGGCGCGCTGAAAGGTCTGGTCATACATGTGATGGCGACGCACGACACCGCTCCGTGGATCGGTCGAATGCGTGTGCTGCGCAAAAACCCAGAACCACGGCCAGGAATGCCCGGCGCGCGGATACTTCCGCTCAAGGGCGTCGGGAAGCGCAACGCCGCTGCGGCCCTCGGCCTGGTCCTTCAGCCACCATGCCCGTGCACGCGACAGCTGCTCGCGCAGGCTGGGTGCCAAGCTCTCGGGTAACATCAAGGCCCGATCCTTGGAGCCCTTGCCCTCCCGCACGATGATCGTGCCGTGATCGAAATCCAGATCCTTGACCCGCAGTTGCAAACCCTCACTGATCCGCATGCCCGTTCCATACAGAAGCTGGGCGAACAAACGATGCTCGCCTTCCAGAAAACCGAGGATGCGAACCACTTCATCCGGGGTCAGCACCACCGGCAAGCGCCGCGACGGCCGAGGTCTTCCGATCTCCTGAAGCCAGGGCAGATCCGTGCACAGCACCTTGCCGTAGAAGAACAGCAAGGCCGCCAATGCCTGACGATGCGTGGAGACCGAAACCTTGCGCTCGTTCGCCAGCCAGGACAGAAATGCCTCGACTTCGCTGCTGCCCAAGGTTGCCGGGTGACGCACACCGTGGAAACGGATGAAGGCACGAACCCAGTGGACATAAGCCTGTTCGGTTCGTAAACTGTAATGCAAGTAGCGTATGCGCTCACGCAACTGGTCCAGAACCTTGACCGAACGCAGCGGTGGTAACGGCGCAGTGGCGGTTTTCATGGCTTGTTATGACTGTTTTTTTGTACAGTCTATGCCTCGGGCATCCAAG
>NZ_JAPCJA010000151.1:0-1253 GCF_027707745.1 Aeromonas sp. QDB23 | reverse complement strand
CTGGTTGAGTTGCTGTTCAATGATCCCGAGGTCACCAAGATCCAAACGGACCCGTCGCCGAGCAACTTGCGAGCGATCCGATGCTACGAGAAAGCGGGGTTTGAGAGGCAAGGTACCGTAACCACCCCAGATGGTCCAGCCGTGTACATGGTTCAAACACGCCAGGCATTCGAGCGAACACGCAGTGATGCCTAACCCTTCCATCGAGGGGGACGTCCAAGGGCTGGCGCCCTTGGCCGCCCCTCATGTCAAACGTTGGGCGTCTTTTCAGTAGTGGTACTTGAGTTGAACGATCCAAAGGGCATCATCCGCCACTTTGTAAACCATTCGGTGCTCATCCGTAATTCGACGAGACCAATAACCGGCCAAAGCATGTTTTAATGGCTCTGGCTTGCCCACTCCAGAGAAAGGCTCTCGGGTGGTTTCTTTAATTAGCTTGTTAATTCGATCAACCATGCGGCGGTCTTGTTTTTGCCAGAACAGATAATCTTCCCATGCATCATCGGAAAAAATTAATCTCATTCGGCCAACTCCCGCGCCTGTCCTCGGCCCGCTTCAAGTTGCTCGATCGACTTGAAAAGCCGCTTGGCGTTGGCGGGGCTGCGCAGCAGATACGCAGTTTCTTCCAGCGCCTGGAAATCTTCCAGCGAGAGAATCACAACCGATTGGTCGCCGTTACGTGTGATGATCACCGGCTCATGATCGTTGCAAACACGATCCATGGTTCCAGCCAGGTTGGCGCGGGCGTGTGTGTAAGTGATAGCGTCCATAACATCCTCCGTACATGTACAGAAAATTGTACAACAAGAGCAACTCGAAGGCGAGGCAAAAAAACGCCCAACCCTTCAATCAAGTCGGGACGGCCAAAAGCAAGCTTTTGGCTCCCCTCGCTGGCGCTCGGCGCCCCTTATTTCAAACGTTAGACGGCAAAGTCACAGACCGCGGGATCTCTTATGACCAACTACTTTGATAGCCCCTTCAAAGGCAAGCTGCTTTCTGAGCAAGTGAAGAACCCCAATATCAAAGTTGGGCGGTACAGCTATTACTCTGGCTACTATCATGGGCACTCATTCGATGACTGCGCACGGTATCTGTTTCCGGACCGTGATGACGTTGATAAGTTGATCATCGGTAGTTTCTGCTCTATCGGGAGTGGGGCTTCCTTTATCATGGCTGGCAATCAGGGGCATCGGTACGACTGGGCATCATCTTTCCCGTTCTTTTATATGCAGGAAGAACCTGCATTCTCAAGC
>NZ_JAPCJA010000150.1:0-1298 GCF_027707745.1 Aeromonas sp. QDB23 | reverse complement strand
CTACCTGAAGCAACACCGCTTATATACCCGCACACTTGGAATTATTTGAGTCTCTAAAAATGAGGGGATCTCTGAGACTGGTATCCCCTGCGGAGGTAGAATTGACACCGCCAGCAATGGCGAGTGCGGATAACACTATTCCAGACGACACCATTCCCTCCGATGGGGATGAAATCGACCCCGCCGTTGAGCAAGAACTGGCCGCCATCCAGCAAGCTATTCAGGATGGGCAGGATCCGACCGAAATCGCCCAGGCAACCGCCAGCGGCGGTGATACCGCAGGAGGCCTCGCAGGCTCCGGTAATGCGGGCGTCATCGTCACCGAACGTACCGCCAGAGCGACCATTTCCGAAGCGGGTTTTGATACGACCCATAACAGCCGTGACCCGCAACGCCTGGATGCGCTGCCGGGTGACGAGATCGCCGGCAAGATAGCGCATCCGCCGGTTGCCTTTGATCAGCAGCAGATCATTTCTGAAGACACGCCGACCCTGTTCGCTCAGGTTCCGACCGCGCAAGATCCCGATAGCGACGGCATCAATCCGCAGGGTTACACCCTGGTGAGCGGCGTACAGAGCGGTCAACTGACCCTCAATGCCGATGGCAGCTACCAATATATTCCCTCCCCCGAGTTTCAATCCCTGCGAGAGGGTGAGACACGACAGGTCTCCTTTACCTATATTGCCACCGATCCGAGTGGCAACCAGAGTGCCCCGGCCACGGTGACCATTACCATCACCGGCACCAACGACACCGCCACCATCGGCGTTGCCACGCCGGGCGCTGACCAGGGTGCCGTCAAAGAAGATGTGACCCTCACCACCAATGGCAAGCTGGTCGCCACCGATGTCGATCACGGCGAAGCGGTGTTCCACCCCCAGACTCAGGTCAAGGGTGACCACGGCACCTTCACCATCGATAAAGATGGCAACTGGACTTACACACTCGACAACGATGACCCGCAGGTGCAGGCCCTCAAAGAGGGGGAATCCCTGCCCAACGAAACCTTCGTGGTCAAGAGTGCCGACGGCTCTGCCCAGCACACCGTCACCGTGACCATCACCGGCACCAACGACATCGCCACCATCGGCGTCGCGACCCCGGGCGCAGATCAGGGCGCCGTCAAAGAAGACGTAACCCTTACCACCAACGGCAAGCTGGTCGCCACCGATGTCGATAACGGCGAAGCGGTGTTCCAGCCCCAGACTCAGGTCAAGGGTGACCACGGCACCTTCACCATCGATAAAGATGGCAACTGGACTTACACACTCAACAACGATGACCCGCAGGTACAGGCC
>NZ_JAPCJA010000149.1:0-1302 GCF_027707745.1 Aeromonas sp. QDB23 | reverse complement strand
GAGTATAAGATCACACCCTGTTCGGTCGGTCAAATCCTCGTGCCCTGCTTAAAAAACGTTCGCGATCTTGCCCTGGGATGGGGTGTTACCTCTGGTACGACGAATTGATATTTCTGCTGGGCTTTGGTTTCTTCGGCTGTTTTATCGCCGCGCGCATCGCCATGGGCGCCGTGCTGGCGGCCCTGAGCGTGCAGCTGGCCTGGCTCGTGGCTTTCCTCTCCACCACGCTGGTGAATACCCTGCTGCTGGGCCTTTTTGCTCTGGTGGTTTATCTGACTCATCAGGCGGTGTCGGAAGACATATCACAAAATATCAGTTGGTTATTGGTGGCGTTTCAGTTGCTATCGGCGGGCTTTATTTTCGGTGGACTCAAGTTCCATCAGGGCAATATTGGAAAATCAATTTTCGAACAAATCGGTAGTAAGGAGTCAAATATATGAAACGTATTGAAGAGCAAGCGCAGCTGCTGGATCTGGAGTATCAGGGCATCGCCCTGCTGTTTGACCAGTTTTGCCAGCGGGCGGGCACCCTCGCCAAGCAATACAAGTTCTTCAACTGGCCCGATTACGAGGATACTCCGCCGCTGTGCCGGGCGTTCACCCTGTTGGGGGAGACGCGCGAGCTTAGACTCTCTTGTCAGCCAGGTGAGCAGGGAGAACTTAACGGCATCATCCAGATCGTCGATGAAACCGGGCAGGTTCAGGCCAGCCAGGTGTATCGGGCCGATGGCCGTTTGCCGCAGGAAACGGGCCGGTTTCTCGATAATCCGCCCGAACTGCTACTCAAATTGATGCTCGATGCCGTCTGGCAGCCCGGCCTGGCCGAAGGGCAACAGCTCATCGCCAATGAGTGCCGCTGACTACATCTACGCGATGATACCGATATGCCCCCCGATGCAGTGATGACACGGGATCTCGTGAGCCAGAGGCGTTGTCATCGGGTTCGGGATATCCAATACCCGCATTCGGACGAAGGGTGGCGCATGCATGTCGGAATATCAGAGGGTTGGTTTTGTGCGAGCCAAAGACAACTCATGACAAAAGGTGGCTGAAAAACGACAGCCTACTGGCGATAACGGGTCCGCGCTGAGTGGAGCGGCGAATATAGGTGTGGCAGGGATCGGCCTGGAGTAATGAGTCCCGTGTGTGCCCCCATGGTTGTATTGAAAATAGGGCTACCTTATGATCCAACGCTCAGTGCGATACCATTTAATGAGTATTGATTTTCCTGATTACCCATGATTAGCAGCCACCACGAACTATACTGATCTTACGTACAGTTATCGAGGTGCGAGATCATGGC
>NZ_JAPCJA010000148.1:0-1323 GCF_027707745.1 Aeromonas sp. QDB23 | reverse complement strand
TGAGCGTTCACATTGGTCCGGAAATGGTGTTCACGTTGAATCGGAATTGGTGTTCATGATCGGCCGGAATATGCACCCGTGTGCTTGGCATTTCCTACAACGCCACCTGGCGGCTTAAGCACAAGCTCATGCAGGCCATGAAAGAGCGGGATGATGAGGCTCCTCTCTCCGGTATCATCCAGCTTGATGATGCCTATTGGGGCGGTGTCCGCGCTGGAAAGGTAGGCCGTGGCGCAGCTGGCAAGCGCCCTTTTGTTGCTGCCGTTTCACTCAATCATGAAGGGCACCCGATCCATATGCGATTCAGTGCCGTTGAGGGATTCAAGAAAAAAGAACTCACGCAATGGGCTATTAAACACCTGCGGCCATCTTCCTTGGTGGTATCCGATGGTTTGGCCTGCTTCCGTGGCGTTGAAGAAGCCAAGAATGCTCATTTAGCTATCGTGACAGGCGGTGGTCCTGCCAGCGTAAAACTGCCGTATTTCAAGTGGGTCAACACGATGATAGGCAACGTGAAAAACGCCATGCATGGAACGTATCACGCAATCAATCAGAAGCATCTACCGCGGTATTTGGCGGAGTTCTGCTTTAAGTTCAATCACCGATTCAATCTGGAGTCGATGATAATGGAACTGGTCAGGATCGGCTGTCGAACGGCTCCAATGCCACAACGCCTGTTGAAGCTGGCTGAGTCTCGATGGTAATCAGGAAACCGTTTGCTGTGGAAAGTAAGCTGACAACATGCGCCCTCACCCTCTGTTCGGCGACAATTAGGATGACCGGTTGACGACAATTATCTTGGCCGGTTGGGTGTCACAATAGGTACCTTGTTTTCTGTTCGGAGTTCAAGGTGCCTGGACAACATATCACTCACCGACAAGAGGAGCTGTATATGCAGCATCGCCAACAAGGCATGACTCAAGAAATCGCTGCTGCGAAGTCTGCCATTTCCACCCGAACTGCGCGACGTATTGAGCAGTCCAACACCTTACCCCGCGTTAAAGCTGATAGAGATTGGGTAAGCGCCCTTGAATCGGCATCTTTTTTTCCCAAAATCAGCTCGTCACACTTGAAATCCATTACCTCTTCGCTGGATTTTCACTATGACCACTCAAGAACGTGCTGATTTTTGGCAGCAGCAGATCACTGCCTGGCTTGACTCCGGCCTCTCCGGCCACGCCTTTTGCAAAAGCCAGGCACTGGTCTATCACCAGTTTGCTTACTGGCGTAAAAAGCTCGAACAGCCTGTCGTTTTCAGAAGGCGACTGCACGAAATATCAGGAGTCGGCTGCACTGCCAGAACTGGCCGCCTGCAAGGCAGCG
>NZ_JAPCJA010000147.1:0-1335 GCF_027707745.1 Aeromonas sp. QDB23 | reverse complement strand
CATGTACAGAACCTTAAGCGGCAAGCGAATTAATAATACCGTCTAACGTGTTGTTTTGCTTGGATTTTCTCTGCCTACTCTTTTTGCCGTTTTTGGATAAATACACCATTGCCCACTCCAACTTCTCTGTTATTTCCTGCCACGCACCATGGATGATGCTCGCCAATATCGGCATTAACCAAAGCGCGCTGTTTTTGGCAATCTTCAGCATCGATAACTCCGCGCTGCCAATCAGCGTCAGCGCCAGCCGACGTTTGACCAGCAAGGCCAGCAAACTAGCCCAGATCAAGCCTTCCGCTATCGCTTTTTGTCGTGTCGCGAACGCCTTCAACCGGTTATGTGATTTCAGCTCTTTGAACAACAGTTCGATCTGCCAACGGCAACGATACAATGCCATCACCTTCTCGGCTGGCCATCGCTCACGCGGAAGATTGGTCATCCATATACAGAACCGTTTTTCCTCTGCAAACCAACGTCTTATGAGTCGATATTTATACTTTCCCGAACTCACATCCAGATCCAGAACCTCGGCTCTGCAGCTTCTCCGATCGATATCCTTGAGCTTTTTTCCGAGTAACTTGGGCATTTCCCTGCCGTCCTGTCGGTAAGCTGCCTGTACTTTGGGATTGAGATTTTGACTCCCTCTGACCAGATAGCTTCCTTTGGCTTTGGTCACATCAGCAAAGTACTCGCGGCTGATGTAACCGGCATCCGCCAATAACAGTTTGTTATTTAACGAATTTGCGGCCGGAAGATGCTTGCGCTCCGATTCGGTATCCGCCGTGATACTCATCGATATCGGCGACTGGTCCAGCAAGGACATGGTCATATGACACTCTACCGCAGCGGGGCTGTGCTTATTGAATCGGCCCGGGAAATGTTCTGCCAATTGCGGATGTAACGCGAATGACGACCCGTCCTGCAGCAGTACCTGCTCAAAGCCTGCCAGTCCGTGGGCGTCCGGTAGACACTCCTTGAGGCGTAAGGCGATGGCTCGTTCAACCAGTGCGCGCATGAACAAGGGAAAACCCTGCTTGCGTAACTGGTTGTGAAAGGGTTTATACGCTATTTGGTCAGTATCATGGAGCTGCAACGCATTGAAATGGCGATGCAAACCAGCAATACCATCCACCTTGTCGCAACCAAGCCCTGAGAGCAGAGCCGGGAGTAGTCTCGCAGGCTGGATATCCCGGAGTCGCTGACAAAAACCGGTAAATTTACCGATCCGGTTGAGTTCAGAAGAGCTAAGAAGTTGCTTGAGGTACTGGGTTGCATTGATAATAGTCATGGCTTCGGGCGTGTCGGTTTTTTTTTGCGATTAAATCAGATCACAAA
>NZ_JAPCJA010000146.1:0-1358 GCF_027707745.1 Aeromonas sp. QDB23 | reverse complement strand
AGGCAAGGGGCAACAGTGGATCAAGGGATGATCGTCTCACTTTTTCCTGTCAATGCCATCTGGGTGAACAGTTACGCGAAAATCGTGTTTCCAGTCAATGACATCTGGTGACGGCAGTGATTGCATTGCCACACACGTGGCCGCCTTCTCAGGCGACAACAGGTCTTGTTGGCACATTCAGGGCAGACAAAGCCGTTAGGAAAACGCCAAGTGAACAGCGCGTTTTCGCACTGAACCTCAGTGCCATAGTCCTTGAGAAACTCAAACAGGCTGTAGCCTTTCTGGAATTGGATTTTGCTTTTGGCCATGATCTCGCACCTCGATAACTGTACGTAAGATCAGTATAGTTCGTGGTAACTGACTGCTAATCATGGGTAATCAGGTTTCCGTTTATGCTAGTGAACAACGGTGATACCCAGGCATTTTCTTCCAGTGTGCGCGTCCTTCCTTGCGCATCACCAGCGCGACCTCATTTCTTGGTGCCCCTTTTTCCATGGCCCCTGTTGCAAGGCAGGATACAGGCCGTCACTCCTTTGTGCGCTATCAGCTGATGGCTGGCTTTGCTCTCATAGACAGCATCAGCATAATGCGCCGTAGTGTATTGAGCAGTGTTGGCAGCGCCTCAGCACCATGAATATTTTCCAACGACACTTCCGCTGCCACGACCTCGTGAGTCGCTAGGTCAACCGCGAGATACAACTTACGCCAGACGCAACCTTTCTCGGCACCGTGTTTTCTTACCTTCCACTCACCCTTTCCAAACACCTTCAGGCCGGTCGAGTCGATAACCAAATCGGTGATACCCCTTTTGTGGGCTGCTGATCGATAAACTTCATTGTGCACACGGCAGCACATTCATCAGATAAAACAGGGAGTCGCATAGTCTCTGAGTGGTTCGCAGGGTAAGGCTGCAAATCCCCTTGAACATCGAAAGGTACAGGTAGTCTGGTCGGTGTATAGCTGACTGCGGCCCTATAACCCATCACAGCCATGGTGGAACCAGTTGCTTATGGCATCGGCATCAATACAGAAGATGAGTGAGACACGATTAATCAGAGACCTGCTATATTGAAGCCAATTTCAGTGATGGAATGAAGTAACTTGCCCATGATGCTGGCTGGAAGGGGATGGTGGTGATCAGATTACCGACTTCTCAGTTCGTTCCACTCAAGAAGCATCGATTTGTGAAATAAAGCGGATGAAAGAACAAATGGAGCAATTCGCACGTATAGTGCGGATTATTTAAACAATGGTCTTTATAAAACTTAAATCCACATTAAACCGTCATTCCGCACCTGATTTTGCTATTTTCAGTGCTTGACGGCGATCGGCCGTTCTGATCTATTACTCTCTTTTGC
>NZ_JAPCJA010000145.1:0-1360 GCF_027707745.1 Aeromonas sp. QDB23 | reverse complement strand
CTCACAGCCAAACTATCAGGTCAAGTCTGCTTTTATTATTTTTAAGCGTGCATAATAAGCCCTACACAAATTGGGAGTTAGACATCATGAGCAACGCAGTGCCCGCCGAGATTTCGGTACAGCTATCACAGGCACTCAACGTCATCGAGCATCATCTGGGATCGACGTTGCTGGCCGTGCATTTGTACGGCTCTGCACTCGACGGTGGCCTGAAGCCATGCAGTGATATTGATTTGCTGGTTACTGTGACTGCACAGCTCGATGAGACTGTGCGGCAGGCTCTGTTCGTAGATTTCCTGGAAGTTTCCGCTTCTCCCGGCCAAAGTGAAGCTCTCCGTGCCTTGGAAGTTACCATCGTCGTGTACGGCGATGTTGTTCCTTGGCGTTATCCAGCCAGACGGGAACTGCAATTCGGGGAGTGGCAGCGCAAGGACATTCTTGCGGGCATCTTCGAGCCCGCGACAACCGATGTTGATCTGGCTATTCTGCTAACTAAAGCAAGGCAACACAGCCTTGCCTTGGCAGGTTCGGCCGCGGAAGATTTCTTCAACCCAGTCCCGGAAAGCGATCTATTCAAAGCACTGGCCGACACCTTGAAACTATGGAACTCACAACCGGATTGGGCAGGCGACGAGCGGAATGTAGTGCTTACCTTGTCTCGCATTTGGTACAGCGCAGCAACCGGCAAGATCGCGCCGAAGGATGTAGCTGCCAACTGGGTAATGGAACGCCTGCCCGTCCAACATCAGCCCGTGCTGCTTGAAGCCCAGCAGGCTTACCTTGGACAAGGGATGGATTGCTTGGCCTCACGCGCTGATCAGTTGACTGCGTTCATTTACTTTGTGAAGCACGAAGCCGCCAGTCTGCTCGGCTCCACGCCAATGATGTCTAAAACAAAGTTAGGCATCACAAAGTACAGCATCGTGACCAACAGCACCGATTCCGTCACACTGCGCCTCATGACTGAGCATGACCTTGCGATGCTCTATGAGTGGCTAAATCGATCTCATATCGTCGAGTGGTGGGGCGGAGAAGAAGCACGCCCGACACTTGCTGACGTACAGGAACAGTACTTGCCAAGCGTTTTAGCGCAAGAGTCCGTCACTCCATACATTGCAATGCTGAATGGAGAGCCGATTGGGTATGCCCAGTCGTACGTTGCTCTTGGAAGCGGGGACGGATGGTGGGAAGAAGAAACCGATCCAGGAGTACGCGGAATAGACCAGTCACTGGCGAATGCATCACAACTGGGCAAAGGCTTGGGAACCAAGCTGGTTCGAGCTCTGGTTGAGTTGCTGTTCAATGATCCCGAGGTCACCAAGATCCAAACGGACCCGTCGCCGAGCAACTTGCGAGCGAT
>NZ_JAPCJA010000144.1:0-1428 GCF_027707745.1 Aeromonas sp. QDB23 | reverse complement strand
ACCTGAAGCAACACCGCTTATATACCCGCACACTTGGAATTATTTGAGTCTCTAAAAATGAGGGGATCTCTGAGAGGTCTGCCACCGCATGCTCGGGTGTATCACGTTGTTGCAGCTCATCAATAACGGTGTGGCGGAACCCATAGGCGGTAGGTCGTTGCCCCGCCACAAATCCCAGTTTCCCCAGGTAGCGGGAGAAGCGGCACTCGAAATTTTTGGTCCATTCGCCAAACTCCCCTGTAGCCGTACAACTGAATAGCTGCACATGGCCCTGCCTACGTCGTAATTCGACATAATTCAGGAATCCCAGCGCAATCAACCTGCTGTGGATGGGTACGAGTCGCCTGCTGTTGCCGTTTTTGATCGACTGCGCCTCTCCCTCGTCGGTAATGTTGAGGCAAGCGATATTATCCTGGGTCATCACATCACTGACACGTAGCTGACAGATCTCCGCAGGCCGTGCGCCAGTGTGTAGTAGTACCAAGGGTATCCAATAGTCATCGACGTTGCTGTAAGCGTGCTGGGTGAAGTTTACCGAGCTGAACAATGCCCTGAGCTGGGTGGGCACCCAGCGCTGTCGGGGGGTAGGCTGCGCACATTTTATTTTGACCTGATCAAATGGATTTTTGGCCGTATATTCCATCTGCACAGCAAAATTCAGCATCTGGGTACAGGCCGCCTTGTATTCACGCACAGTCTTCAGTCCCTTACTGGTCGCCAGCTCCTGAACAAACTGATCTACATGCCTGAATTTCAAAGCCTGTACGAAGAAGCCACCACCCACAGCGATGATAAGTGCTGTTGTACGAGTCTGGAGCTGCTGGAGCGAACGTGATGAGATTTTTTCATTCGATTTGCGCTCCAGAAACTCAGCCTGCAACTGGCCCATTGCCTTGGGCACTGTAACCGGATCAAGGTGCTGCATCGGCTCAAGAGACGGCTGTAACTGCGATGCCCTTATTGGAGAGTCGCAGCAGGATGCTGCTGACACGTCATCGGGCTGACTATAAGGAAGTGGGGACGACTGAATAAGCCCGTTAGCAGAGGAAAGCAGTTGTTGGCGTAAGCGAGCCAGATCCGGCGCGATAAGGTCTCGAAAACGGGTCGTCGGCTGATGGCTGTCAGTCCTCAAGAGAGCGGGTAATCTGCCCATCATTATCTTGATGCCATGTGCTGCAACCAGATTGCGTAGCGTGGCTTCACTGCGATCCTTGGTGAGCAGGGAGACTCTGATCTCTAGGGGGCAGCCTAACAGGCGGAGGGATTGGGGAAACGGAATGCGGGTGTAGTAGTTCCCGTTTCGGTTTTTCAGCAGGTAGCTCGGCATGATCGTGACACCTCATAGTGACACTTGCGTATTCCGGCGAAGTTGAACAGCCATTCCGGCCAACGTGAACACCCTGATCCTTAACGCGCTCACGTCACCCC
>NZ_JAPCJA010000143.1:0-1441 GCF_027707745.1 Aeromonas sp. QDB23 | reverse complement strand
CAGGGCGAGATCGTGAACATTTTGTTAAAAATTAAAAATAGTTTTTTGCCTACAAAACAAATACTTATAGGCCTGTGATATGCAGTTAACTTTATAGTCAGGATCGCCTTCACACTTTTTAATCGTCACTGCACGTCATTTCAGCTCAAAAAATGCGCATGAAATCCAAAAAATGATAATTTCCATGATTTCCATAGTTAACAATTTGCTCACATCCTCACCCTGAAATTTGACCTGGTGATCCGGCTGTGATCTCATGCTCCTTTTCAGGAGTGCTCTCATGTCTATTGATGCCGTTTTCGCTCAGTTCTTCGACAATATTCACGACCCTCGCCAGCATGCCAAGATTTATTATCCCTTCTACGATGTCCTGTTTCTCACCGTCTGTGCCGTGATCGGCGGGGCTGAGGGCTGGGAAGATATTGAGGATTTCGGCGAGGTTCATCTTCCCTGGTTTCAATCCAAGGGACTGTTTAAAAACGGCATTCCTGTCCATGACACCATTGCCAGGATCATCTCCGGCATCAAACCAGAGCCGTTTCAGGCCGCCTTTGTGCGGTGGACTCAAGCCATTAACCAGCACACCGATGGCGCCCTGGTCGCTATCGATGGCAAAACCCTGCGCAGTTCCTATGACCGTGAGGATCGAACGTCGACCATTCACATGGTCAGTGCCTATGCCGCCGCCAATAAGCTGGTGCTCGGACAGATAAAAACCGACGCCAAGTCCAATGAAATTACCGCTATTCCCGAGTTGCTGGCGCTGCTCGACATCAAAGGCTGCCTGGTATCCATCGATGCGATGGGGTGCCAGACCGAGATCGCCGAGACCATCCTTCAGCAAGGTGGCGATTACTTATTGGCCGTCAAAGGCAACCAACCCAAGTTGTTCGAGGCGGTTCGACAGGCCCTCGCCCCGCTGGCGGCCACCCCGTTATGCGCAGAGACGATGACGCTTGAGAAGGCTCATGGCCGCATCGATGGTCGTGAGTACCATGTCATGGCGGCGGGCGAGTTGGCCGCCCAGTTTCCTCATTGGAAACAGTTGCACAGCATTGGCGTGGCCATCTCCTATCGCGTTGAAAATATGCAAAAAATTACCATAGAGCAGCGTTATTTCATCAGTTCCAAAGCGTTGGTGCAGGATGAGTTTGCGCGAGCGGTGCGTGGGCACTGGGCCATCGAAAATAGCCTGCACTGGGTGCTGGACGTCACGATGGGCGAGGATGATTGCCCGATTTATCGCGGTGATGCCGCAGAGATTTTGGCGTGCATCCGGCACATGGGGCTGAACATGCTCAGGGCCGAGACTTCACGCAAGGCGAGCGTAAGACGGAAGCAAAAAATCGCAGGAATGAGCAGTGAATATCTGGAAACGGTACTCAATGCGGGTCTCAAAAAACTGGGTGAAATTTAACAAAATGTTCACGCTCTCACCCTG
>NZ_JAPCJA010000142.1:0-1474 GCF_027707745.1 Aeromonas sp. QDB23 | reverse complement strand
CACGGGAATTTCTGCGCAGTCGGGTATCACAACCCTAAGCGGGAAAAAGTGTCTGGACCTATGGGGTCAAATCCACAAAATAAGAGAGCGAACCATGGAGTACAACCTGAGTGCTGACTGTCCCAATGAAATGGGGGCCTGAAGGCCCCCGATTGTTGATGTCAACGGCTACGCTTTCGGTGCTTCGGATTCAAACATCATGCTGACAATCCCTTGATAGTTGCCGGGCTTGTAACCACCGGTTGGCACAGCGGGAATAATCTCCAACCCGACCTTTTTACCGGTATTGGCATCCGCCTGGTTCAGCAGTTCTTTGGAAGTAGTATTCAACTCAACCCCAGCCACCTTGACGGCCAGATTGATATTGTCCTTGCCACTGATAATGGCGGCCGGATAGAGCAGATAGCCCTTGATGGGGCCAATGGTGCTCTTCATCTCAAGCTGCTTAGTTAATGGCTCCAACTGCTGACTAAAGGAGTTAAAGGCCAGTTTTTGCGGGGTACTCATCCAATCCCCTACGGGCTGCACATAAAAGTTTTCGGTCGGGATCTGCGCCGTTACCGTCACCGTATGCTCTACTTGCTCGGCCGCCATCAGCGTATTGCTCGCCAACAGCAAGGTCGGGATGATCGATAACTTCTTCATAACTACTCCTTCAGGTGTGATTACCTGTCTTGTGATATATCGGAATTCAGAGTTTGAACTCCCTGAATGCCGATTTTTTCCCTTCGATCAGTTCAAAACGAACCATTCTGGTTGCCTCTTCACTGACCCGCTTCTTAACGCCGGGCAGCAGATGCATCTTCTCCGGTTGACTGCATGACGTTTCTTTTTTGTCGCACAGTTCCAGATAATCGAGAATAACGGTGGCATTGCCCCGATTCTCCACATAGAGAACACCGTTTTCACGGTCAATCCGGGTGTCATAACGGGTCTCTTTGGGTGCCACAAACAAAATGGTGCCAAAACCGGTCATAATGCTGACCCCGGCGCTTATTTGCTGTTGTGGCGGCAATTCGGTGAGATCTTCATCCTGTGGCTTTACCGGGACAAAACGCACCCTAAAATAACGTTCACGTTCCCGTTCCCCCATGTAAATAAAACGGGTAGCCTGCATGCCACCTGCGGGAATAATCAACCGTGAGGGACTGGTCACCAGCTGGCGAACGCCCTCCTCCGGTAGCTCCCGCTCCTTGGGCACACCGTCTGCATCATATACAATCTCGGCCAGCGTTATTTTGACAAAAGCCGTTTCATCGCCAATATTGCGAATCCGTTTGAGCAGCGTAGTTTTCTCTGCCGACATATAGTCATATAAAGTGCCAACACTGATATCCGGCGATGCCAAGGCGTTGCCACTGAGCACCAGCAGAAATAAAATAAAAAATTTACTCATACCTGATTACCCATGATTAGCAGCCACCACGAACTATACTGATCTTACGTACAGTTATCGAGGTGCGAGATCATGGCC
>NZ_JAPCJA010000141.1:0-1480 GCF_027707745.1 Aeromonas sp. QDB23 | reverse complement strand
ATGACTCATGATGAACCCTGTTCCATGGCTCCAGATGACAAACATGATCTCATATCAGGGACTTGTTCGCACCTTCCTTAAACCAACCTGCTCTAATGCGCTGGTATCCACCTTTTTATCTACAGTTTCAGCTCGCTTATAATGACGCATTGCCAACATACGATTCAGTGCACTCTTAACAGGTGCTATATCGCCAGCGGTCAACAGATTCGCCAAATACTGTAAAGGAATTCGCAAGCTAGAAATATCTGGTAGAACACCATCATCACCTAAATAGCCTGCATCTTTGGCTGATTGGATAGGGGAAAGAGGTGGTACATACCATACCATCGGTAACGTGCGATACTCTGGGTGTAATGGGAGTGCAAGCTTCCATTCCATCGCCATCTTGTACACAGGTGACTTCTGAGCAGCATCTAGAACATTTTGAGTGATGCCTTGCTTTAAGGCTTCTTCAATGATAGCAGGATCATGTGGATTTAAGAAAATCTCCAACTGCTTGTTGTATAAATCCTTGTCATTTTCAGTTGATGCTGCTTGCTCAATACGATCTGCATCATAAAGGATTACTCCCAGATATCTAATTCGTCCTACACATGTTTCAGAGCAGACGGTTGGTTGACCAGACTCAATTCTGGGGTAGCAGAAGATACATTTTTCAGATTTACCACTTTTCCAGTTAAAGTAAATCTTCTTGTAGGGGCAACCAGTAAGACACATACGCCAACCACGACATTTGTCTTGGTCAATAAGGACAATGCCATCTTCTTCACGTTTATATATTGCCCCACTAGGGCAAGTAGCCACACATGCAGGATTCAAGCAATGCTCACAAAGCCGAGGGAGATACATCATGAACGTATTTTCAAACTGTCCATACATCTCCTTTTGGATGTGGTTGAAATTGTAGTCTTGTGAACGCTTAGTGAATTCCCCGCCCAAGATTTCTTCCCAGTTTGGGCCATTGTTGATCTTGTCCATACGTTGACCAGTAATCAGTGAACGTGGACGTGCTATTGGCTGATGCGCACCTTGTTTAGCATTATGTAAATGCTCATAGTCAAAGGTGAAAGGCTCATAATAGTCATCAATAGTCGGCATGTCAGGGTTGTTAAAAATCTTGGCTAAAACGCCAATCCGGTTACCCATTCTTGGAACGATTTTTCCATTGATATTTCGAACCCAGCCACCCTTCCATTTATCCTGATTTTCCCAATCGTTTGGATAGCCCACGCCTGGCTTGCTTTCTACGTTATTAAACCAGGCGTATTCCATTCCCTCGCGACTTGTCCATACGTTCTTACAAGTAACAGAGCAAGTATGACATCCGATGCATTTATCGAGGTTTAGCACCATTCCAATTTGCGCACGAATTTTCATTTTTACTTCTCCCCTGCCTTGTTACGTAACTGTTCACCCAGATGGCATTGACAGGAAAAAGTGAGACGATCATCCCTTGATCCACTGTTGCCCCTTGCCT
>NZ_JAPCJA010000140.1:0-1531 GCF_027707745.1 Aeromonas sp. QDB23 | reverse complement strand
GTAACCGTTCACCGGGAGGATGTTGACAACAACTCTTCCGGGAGCGGGTAGTCTGTTTTCTCTATGCAGGCACTGACCACGGCCCTCAGCCATTCCTGCGGACAGCGACCTAACCGCTTGGCTGTCTCTATCAAAGACAAGATGCGCTGCCGAAACAGCTCTCCCCGATGTGACCAAACGCCATAGCTCCCCTTGCGCCACAGCACATACCCGCGTAGCGCCCGTTCCGCCTCATTATTGGTCAAGGCTATCTCGTCGTTTTCCAGAAAACGCCACAGCATTTCATCATCCTTGAGCAGTAGCCGACAGCGACCTCGGTAGCGCTTGCTGCACAGCAAACTGCCTCGCCCCAGCTCTTTTCGCCAGCTTTGCCGACATCGCTCAAGCCTTCGCTGATATTGTTTCTGGCTCAACACGCCTTGTTCATAGCCATGTCGAACCCTGAATACGCTATTTGCGAGAAGCACCAGTCGGGCCCCAATGGGCTGATTGACCTTTTCGCCGCTGTCGGCAATCGCTGCCACATTGCGCAGTACATGGGCCCAGCACAGCTGACGCTGGCTGCTGTCGATGAAACGGTATCCTGCGTACTGGTCTGTCACCAACACGCCATCCAATTCTGAGCCCAGCAGCCGTTTGGCCGCATCCTGACCCCGGCCAAACGCCGTCATGAAACAGACGGCCACCTTGCTCAGTGCCAGCCACATCCAGCGCCGCTCACCACCACGCTGATGCCGTGTTTCATCGGCATGGATACAGGAGGCTGATTGCACTTGTTGTTTGATGGCCTGGTGCGTCGGGGTCAACATGGCACTGACTCGCCCTTGCGCCTCGCTGATGGCGCCGCGACTGAAGCTCAGGCCGAAGTGCTGTTTAAGCTGTTGTTGTATCTGGCTAATGCTCTGGTGAAACAGACCACTTTGCAGGGCGATGTAGCTCAGCAGGTTGGTCCCCATCTGGCTGCTGCTCACCGTCTCGGGCAACGGAGCCGGGCTGGTCTCGATGCAATGACAACAGGTGCCGCTAAAGAGCTGATGTTCGGTCACCCTGTAGCTGACCTCGGGCAGGTCAAAGACCTGATGGACGCGGTAGGGTTTGTCATGAAATACCACATTGCCCCCACAGCAGGCGCACTGTCTGGCAGGGTAATGGGGTATTACCGTCAGCCGTTCATCCGCTGGATGACGCTCACGCCGAGCGCCTTTGTGGCCCGGTTGGGCGCCGCGTTTTTTACCTGAGGCAAGGCGCGGCCGAGCAGGTGGTGGTGAGCCTGGCCCATCACTGGAAGGAGGCTTGGAGGAATTGCCGCTGTGCTGGTTGAGTCGGTCTTCTAGCTCGGCGATGCGCGCCATCAGCTTCTGAATAAGTTCATTAGCCTGCTCAAGGGTCAGCGGCGAAGCGGCCGGTGGGGTCATGGATGTGCTCATGCCCCTGATGGTGCCAAGCTGACAGGATCACGCAAGAGGCAATAGTGGATCACCGGACGATCGTCTCATTTTTTACCTGTCAACTGGTCTGGGTGAACCGTTAC
>NZ_JAPCJA010000139.1:0-1586 GCF_027707745.1 Aeromonas sp. QDB23 | reverse complement strand
GAAGGGTACCACCAATCAGCAGTTGGCCACCTCTCGCCATTCATCCATGAGTGTCGCACTTATTATCTGAATTCCCGGAACACCATCAAAAATATCTGCAAGCTCATTAAGAATGGTGCCGAGCTTGAACATGGTATCAGAAGGAACGAGGCTAAGCTGTTCATTACTATCTTGCCAATTTCGCCGCAAAAAATTACTGAGACTAGAGCTATCTACGAACAGGCTTAACTTTACCGTTACAAACTTTTCTAAAAACTCGCGAGCTCTTTCACCTTCTTCATTATTCCCAGTAAGCACTTCGGTGTCATAGCAAAGAACATATGTTGCCTGAGACAGCTTGAAAGTTCTCCTCGTTGCAAATAAAACACTGTTTATTGTTTTCGCGTCCAGACGGTCTAGATCATCAATTACAATAATTACACGCCGATGGATACGGCGCAAAACCTCATCAATACCATCGAGAAGTTCATCGATCGTTTCCTGAGAAGGCTCTAGCGAAAGCTTGAACCCCAAGAATGAAACGTCTGCTTTTCCTTTGATGAGACGGGAATATCTCGAAGCGGCGGGCCTAAATTCTGGCGCAAATACCTTGTCTTGAATCACCGCAGATAAATCGCGAATTAGGCGATCAGCAAGGTCAGGTTCGGATGCATAACGTATCGGTTCGAATCGACAAACAAGAACTTTGTCAGCAGCATCTTCCCAATAACGCTCAACCAGATTAATAAAACTTGTTTTACCTACACCCCATGGACCATCAACCCCAAAGATCAACCCAGGATGAGAGTCAGATGCAAGCACAGTCTCAGCAAACGACTTAGCCTGAAGTTCGTTTGTCAGAAGATCGTCCATTTTATCATCAATTTCTTCATCTGCTATGAAATAGAGCTGTGAAGTCTGTTTTTTAGAACGTGTTCTACTTTGCAAAATTGGTGATAGAAACATAACACAGAAAAAAATGAGAATAGCAGGCGCCCAATGTGGATCAGCAGATTTAAACGCTGCATGTAGCTTTGCAAGCCAAGGTGAGGCTAATTTGCTTGACCAAGCGCCAATAACTACACCTGCAAGTAAATCAATACGATAACTACGAACTATACGCATAACTGCCAAGTGAGCATTTCGCTTGACAGCGTAAAGCAGACAAATACCTAAACCAGTTATTATTCCAATTGCCTTTAGGTATAGAGAAACGTCAACAACTTGCAGTGCAAAGCTAGTTCCCAAGAGGAAAAAGAGACGTGCGACTTCAGCTCCAACAAAGCCAATAAAGAGCATCCTCGCGAAAACCAATAACTCGGGCATCTTCATCGCTGAAGGTTTACTCGCCATCGACTTCTCCTTTCTATATGACTTGCAGTTTTAGGAAAGACACTTTAACACACGAACAATTGGAAAAAGAAAAGACACCCTAAGGCGTCTTTCTTTTATCTGGAGTCTGGAGCCAACCGGTTAGGAGATCTCCCCCTCCCCACCTTGCCCTGCAACCCAATCAAATCGGGGTAATGGCTTAACCATCCCCTCATATGAGCGAGGCGTGGCGCGGCTTCTGAGGTATGATCGCCATCCTTGACCAGCTAATACCC
>NZ_JAPCJA010000138.1:0-1671 GCF_027707745.1 Aeromonas sp. QDB23 | reverse complement strand
GAGCGCGAAAAGGACATTCTAAAAAACCGCCTCCCCGGCACTCCGTGGCCCATGGAATTAGAAACACGTCCACTACACTGATCTCACCGGACAGTGGTCGTTTGCTTTTTGGAGGCTGAGTCCCCGTCAAAAAACCTGACCCAGGGGAAGCTGCGGACCCGTGAGTGGTGGCACCTTGGTGACCCCGTTTAGGAATGTGATCGAATCCGAGTCCCCGTCCGGCACTATTTGTGATGGAGGGGTATTCATGAAAAAGCACAATACAGAACACGGTTTGCCGATCATCCATGCCCGCGCCGCGGGCATCGATATCGGTTCGCGGTTCCATGTGGTTGCGGTGCCCACTGCACTCGCCGAAGAACCAGTGCAAACCTTTCAGGCTTTCACGGCAGACCTGGAGCGCATGGCTGCTTGGTTGGTCGAGCTTGGGATCACCACCGTGGCAATGGAGTCAACGGGCGTGTACTGGATACCAGTGTACGAGATCCTGGAGACCCATGGCTTACAGGTCATCTTGGCTAACGCCAGGGATGCCCGGGCCGTACCTGGACGCAAAACCGACGTCAACGATGCGCAATGGATCCAGCGCCTGCATGCTTGCGGTCTACTGCGCGCCAGCTTCCATCCTGAACGGGAGATCGCCGCGCTGCGCAGTTATCTGCGGCTACGTGAACGTCACCTCGATTACGCTGCGGCCCATATCCAGCACATGCAGAAGGCGCTAACTCACATGAACCTGCAATTGCAGCATGTGGTGAGTGACATCACTGGCGCCACCGGTATGCGGATCATCCGTTCCATTGTCGCAGGAGAGCGAAATGCCACAATGCTCGCCGCCATGCGCGACCAGCGCTGTCAGTCGAGCGTCGAAACTATCCAGCGTGCGCTGGTTGGCAATTACCAGCCCGAGCATGTGTTTGCCTTGAGTCAGGCACTGGCCATGTATGACGCCTACCAGGCCCAGATTTCTCTCTGTGATGAACAGATTGCCCAAAGCTTGCAACAACTCTCTCGTGGCAAGCCCCGTCCCAGCGAAGCGCTACCCAAGCCTCGCCACCGTACCCGGCAGCCGAACTCACTCAACTTTGATGTGCGCACCTTGCTCTATCAACTGGTCGGTATCGATCTGACCCAGATCCATGGCATTGGCCCTTACCTGGCACTGCGTTTGGTGGCCGAGTGTGGAACGGATCTGAGTCGCTGGCGAACAGCCCAACACTTCACCTCATGGCTGACACTGGCTCCGGGCTGCCGGATCAGTGGTGGCAAGGTGTTGTCAGCTCATACTCGCAAGACCAAGAATCGAGTGACCGCCCACCTACGACTGGCAGCGGTGACCATCGGCAGAACAAATACAGCGCTGGGGGCATTCTACCGACGGTTGTCTGCGCGCATCGGCAAAGCGAAGGCGGTTACCGCCACGGCCCGCAAGATTGCGGTCTTGTTCTACAACGCCATGCGTTTTGGTATGGAATATCAGGATCCCGGTGCCGATCACTACGAGCAGCAGTACCGCGATCGGGTGGTCAAGGGATTGCACCGTCGGGCCGCCGAGTTTGGTTTCACCCTACAGGCAATCGAGGGTGTTTCTTAGGAAGGCTACGGCTCTCTTGATGACGGACGAGTTCACACGTACGCGCTGATAGACCAATTAAGAGAGCAAGCCCCCAT
>NZ_JAPCJA010000137.1:0-1711 GCF_027707745.1 Aeromonas sp. QDB23 | reverse complement strand
TCTTATGCGCCAGAATTTACCAGTGACGGGTCGAAACTTAGAACTCCCAAAAGATGCCAATATTCTTTCGACTACCTCCCCTCAAAGCCATATCACGTACGTTAATCCTGACTTCATTAAAATCAGTGGTTTCACTGAGGAAGAACTATTAGGCCAGCCTCACAACATCGTAAGACACCCAGATATGCCGCCTGCTGCATTTGAGCATATGTGGAGTACATTAAAATCTGGCCGCTCATGGATGGGGCTAGTAAAAAATCGCTGTAAAAATGGCGACCACTATTGGGTAAGTGCTTATGTAACGCCAATAGCTAAGAATGGTTCGATTGTTGAATACCAGTCTGTAAGGACCAAGCCTGAACCTGAGCAGGTTTTGGCTGCGGAAAAATTATATGCTCAATTGAGAAGCGGGAAGGCCGCGAGGCCGAAATGGGTTGCTAGCTTTTCCGTGAAAATACTCTTGCTCATATGGGGTAGTATTATATCAAGCGCAATGGCTGCCGGCATGCTTACTGATACATCAATAAACAGCTTATTGTTAGCTACTTTAATGTCAGGAAGCTTAAGCTCTGTTAGTGTTTTGGCTATTCTCTCTCCTCTTGGAAGACTGGTTGAAAGAGCCAAGAATATTTCCAATAACCCATTAAGTCAATCCGTCTACACTGGGCGCACCGATGAGTTTGGCCAAATAGAGTTTGCTTTACGAATGATGCAAGCTGAAACAGGCGCCGTAGTAGGTCGCATAGATGATGCATCAAATCGGCTTAGCGAACACACCCGAGGCCTACTAAAGGATATTGAGTCAAGCAATGTACTTACAGTTGAGCAGCAGGCAGAGACAGATCAAATAGCAACGGCAGTAAACCAAATGACTGCAAGCATTCAAGAGGTTGCGAGCAATGCACAGCATGCTGCAGATGCGGCCGGAAGAGCAGACACTGAGACGGCATCTGGCCAGCGTCTGGTAGCCCACACAAGCCAGTCAATCACTGCCCTTGAAGGTGAAATTAGGCAAGCCGCTCAGGTTATTCATGAGCTTGAAGGTCAAAGTAACGAGATATCAAAAATTCTTGACGTTATACGAGGGATCGCCGATCAAACGAATTTGTTGGCACTCAACGCAGCAATTGAGGCCGCGCGTGCTGGTGAGCAGGGGCGTGGTTTTGCTGTTGTCGCCGATGAGGTTCGCAGTCTTGCTGCTCGCACACAGCAATCGACAACGGATATTCAAAGCATGATCAGCGCTCTACAAGAGCGAGCGCAATCCGCTGTTACAGTCATGGAGCAAAGTGGTCGGCAAGCGCACACGAGTGTAGCTCACGCAGAGGAAGCAGCTACAGCTCTTGATGGAATTGGCCAACGTGTTAACGAAATTACCGACATGAACGCGCAAATAGCGACTGCGGTCGAGCAGCAGGGAGCAGTAAGTGAAGACATCAACCGCAGTATTAACAATATACGCGATGCTGCTGATACCAATGTACAGACCGGGCAGAATAATTTGCAAAGTGCGAAATCTGTCGCTCAGTTAACTAGCGCTCTGAGCGAACTGGCAAAACAGTTTTGGGAAAAACGAGGATAACGCTTTTCAGTATCTCGACAGGGATAACTTACTTTACCATCGGTTATCCCTTCCTGATTACCCATGATTAGCAGTCAGTTACCACGAACTATACTGATCTTACGTACAGTTATCGAGGTGCGAGATCAT
>NZ_JAPCJA010000136.1:0-1885 GCF_027707745.1 Aeromonas sp. QDB23 | reverse complement strand
GAGCCGGCTGGAATGACGACTATCGGGCTCAGTTATTCTTTGGTTAAAATATCAACAAAGTGTGCTCCCGCCCTGCTTCAATAGCTGAGTTCAGGATCTCTACAATCACAACCAGCCAACTTATAACCATTAGGAGTAGTATTTGATTTAAACTATCTCCGACAAAAAACGCTAGAGGCATCAACAGCACAATGAGTAGCAGTTCCTGACGAAAAGCCGCTTCATGTCTCCAAGCTGAAGAAAGTCCCTTCATACTATAATTGGTGGCATGAATGATTCGGGTAATTCCAGTTGCACCAGGCTTTGCCATTTTAGCTTCCTCTTTCTGCTTTGCCCGTTAAAAAATTTCAACCATGAAATACACGGACAATAGTAACAAACCTATTATTTAACAGATAATTGGGGGCCTGAGCCCCCAACAATGTAATTTATTGAACAGTACGACATTGACTGAAAATATCTAGCCCCTTTTCGTAAACTGATGTTTTGACGTCCCAGATACCCAATACGGATGAGAAAATATTATCGTGTGAGTAACGAGTATCAGCAGCTTTCTGCTGCAAACACGCCATATCAACGCCTTTCTCTTTGGTAAATCCAGGTGACATCCACACCTGCATAGGTACGCGGGTCTGATCATCCGGTGCAAACTTGTACGGTGTACCGTGCAGGTAAAGCCCCATAGCTCCCAGCGATTCACCGTGATCGGAGACGTAGAGCAATGCGGTGTTGTACTTATCTTCGTAGGTTTTCAACTTGGCAATCATCTCTGCAATCACGAAATCGGTGTAGCGGATGGTGTTGTCATAGGTGTTGGTGAGCTCTTCATCTGTGCAGTTTTCAATATCACTGCGTGGACAGTCAGGGGTGAACTGACGATGAGCATCAGGGTAGCGTTTGTAGTAGGTTGGGCCATGGCTACCTATCAGGTGGAAGCCAACCAGCTTATCCCCTTTCATTTGAGCAATTTCACTATCTAGGTCTTGAAGGACAACCTCGTCATAGCATGTGTTTTTATCGCAGAATTTAGGGTGATCCTTCGGTTTGATCTCGATGTTAGGAACTCGGTCGCAGACGCCTTTGCAGCCGCCATCGTTCTCCTTCCAAAAGATGGAGATCCCCGTTTTTTGCAACACATCTAGCAGGCCCTCGCTATTGCGAGCGCGATTATCATCAAACTCCTTTCTACCCATATTGGAGAACATGCAGGGAACGGATACAGCGGTTGCAGTCCCGCAGGAGCGGACATCGTTAAAGGAGATCACACCACCAGACTTACTTGTGAATGGGTTGGTATCTTTCTCATAGCCATTCATTGAAAAGTTCTTACCACGAGCAGTCTCACCAACAACCAGGAACATCAAGGTTGGTTTGTCCTTTTTCGTAACCCGTGTGGCATCATCACCTAAAGTAACAAAAGGGATGGGCTCTGCCATATAGCGTCTATAAAGGTACTTACTGGTGCTATACATGAAGTTAGCTGGAACGATTTCACGATTTAGAGTCTGATTATTACGACCAATTGATGCGTAATCTTGGTAGTACAAGGCAGCAATTATCCCAACTATTACCAAAGAGAAAAACATAGATAACAATCGCTGGGCGATACCTTTGTACCAGGTAGATGCATACTCAATTTTCACAAAAAATATCAATGCTGCGGGTAACAAACCGGTCAAAAGAACCCAGATTATTATTGGAGCGTTAACGTATGCAAAAGCTTCACTTTGGTTTGTTTCAAATATATTCTGGATCATATCACCATCAAACAACACACGATATTTCATCATGGTGTAACTGGCGATAGAACCAGGGCAAGATCGCGAACGTTTTTTAAGCAGGGCACGAGGATTTGACCGACCGAACAGGGTGTGATCTTATACTC
>NZ_JAPCJA010000135.1:0-1903 GCF_027707745.1 Aeromonas sp. QDB23 | reverse complement strand
CAGGCAAGGGGCAACAGTGGATCAAGGGATGATCGTCTCACTTTTTCCTGTCAATGCCATCTGGGTGAACAGTTACGAAATTCTAACCAAGCCGCCGGCACAAAGCATGAGTACTCACGCAACTCCGTGAAAAGGACCGGCGGAAAGCAACTAAATGTGAGTGAAAACACTTTCATAGTTTGTGAAAAAAGCGAAGATGGGTTGAAAACAGCCCCAACAGAGCAGAGGTAAATATGTTGCAAGAACCCGTAGACACAGCCAAAGCACGGCAACTATTGAATCAGAGTATGGCCTTGGTGCTCGCAGGGGGACGTGGTAGTCGCCTGAAGCAGTTGACCGACAACCGCGCCAAGCCCGCCGTCCATTTCGGCGGCAAGTTCCGCATCATCGATTTCGTGCTCTCCAACTGCATCAACTCCGGCATTCGCCGGGTGGGTGTGGTCACCCAGTACAAGTCCCACAGCCTGCTGCGCCACCTGCAATCGGGCTGGTCCTTCCTGCGCTATCAGATGAACGAGTTCATCGATCTGCTGCCTGCCCAGCAACGGGTGGACGAGGTGCACTGGTATCGCGGCACCGCCGATGCCATCTACCAGAACGTCGACATCATTCGCGACTACGGCCCCAAATACATAGTGGTGCTGGCGGGGGATCACATCTACAAGATGGACTATGCCGCTATGCTGCTCGATCACGTGCGCCTCGGCGCCAAGGTGACGGTGGCCTGCATCGAGGTGCCGCGTGCGGAGGCGTCCGCCTTCGGGGTGATGGACATCGACGAGCAGCGCAAAATCCGCGCCTTCGTCGAGAAACCGGCCAACCCGCCCGCCATGCCGGGCAATGACCAGGTCTCCCTGGCTTCCATGGGGATCTACATCTTCGAGGCGGAATATCTCTATCAGCTGCTGGAGGAGGACATCCACAACCTGGAGTCCAAGCACGACTTCGGCATGGACGTGATCCCGCGCATCGTGGGGGAGGGCAAGGCCTTTGCCCACCCGTTCAACATGTCCTGTGTCGGGGCCAAGGAGGGGCAAAAACCCTACTGGCGTGACGTGGGGACCCTGGATTCGTTCTGGGAGGCGAACATGGACCTTGCCTCCGTGGTGCCCGAGCTCGACATCTATGACGAGAACTGGCCCATCTGGACCAGCCAGAACATGTCGCCCCCGGCCAAGTTCGTGCAGGACAGAAACGGGCAGCACGGCATGACCATCAACTCCATGTTCGCGGGGGGCTCCATCGTGAGCGGCTCCTTCGTGCTCAACTCGGTGTTGTTCACCAACGTGCGGGTGCACTCCTTCTGTACCCTGGATCAGGCGGTGATCTTCCCCGGGGTCGAGATCGGGGCTGGTTGCCGCTTGCGCCGGGTGGTGGTGGACAAGGGGTGCAAGCTGCCAGACGGCCTGGTGGTGGGGGAGAATGCAGACGAGGATAGCCGCCGCTTCTACCGCTCCGAGCAGGGCATCGTGCTGGTGACCAAGCCGATGCTGGCCAAGCTGGGGTGACACCATTGCCAACGTCAGACGTCACAACTAAAAAGGGAGCCGATATGGCTCCCTTTTTCTATTCAGCGAGTGGCTGATTATTTTTCGGTGATCAGCGCCTTGGTGGCCATCACCATGGCGGTGCCGTGCTTGCCACCAGCGGCGGTCACTTGCGGGACGCCATCTTCGTCGGTGTCGCTGCCGGCACCCTCGATGACGTTCTCGCCGGAGTCACCGACCCATTCGGCCATCTGCATGCCGCCGTTGACGGTGCCGCGGAACCAGCCCACGTAGCGCTGGGTCAGCTGTGCCAGCTCAAGCTCGGGTGCCTTCTCGGCCCCGTAACCGTTCACCGGGACGGTGTTGACAGCACCAACTCCTCCGGGAACGGGTAGTCGGTTTTCTCGATGCAGGAC
>NZ_JAPCJA010000134.1:0-1959 GCF_027707745.1 Aeromonas sp. QDB23 | reverse complement strand
TGATCTCGCACCTCGATAACTGTACGTAAGATCAGTATAGTTCGTGGTAACTGACTGCTAATCATGGGTAATCAGGATGCGTTATGAATGCCTCCTTCTGCGACCCATCCCTTGTACTGGCTGAACGGCGTCATTGATACCTGGGCCCACATTGGCCCATAAGCCACATATGAACCAGGATCACCCCATGAATTGGGATTGGTCTGTGACCAGTTTATTGCTGCATGCAAGAAATCCCGAGTCCCGGGCGTACCCGCGATCTGTTCAAATAAATCATTTCCCTCGGCACCGTTGTCCCCAAAAACAATGAATATTGTATTTTCATATTCGCCGATATCCTTGAGGTGCTGTATCAGCCGTCCGGTATGATAATCAAGGTTTTCCACCAGCCCGGCATAGAGCTCCATTTTTTTACCGAGCAGCGCGCGACTAACTGGAGCCAAGACTATAGGGTCTGGGAGAAACCACATTCTTTCGGCAAGATTAGTGCCTGCTGGCATAATGCCAAGTTCAACCTGTTTTTTCAGGCGTTGCTCGCGTACTGCATCCCACCCTTTATCATATTCACCGACATGACGATTACGCCAGTCATGAGGCAAGTGGTAAGGATCGTGTGGCGCTTGATGCGAAACGTATGCAAAGAATGGTTTGTTGCTACTTTTATTTGAATCAATAAACTCAATCAGTTTATCTGTATATGTTTTCGTTGCGTAATAATCATCAGGTAGCTCTTTAAGGTACTTGCCATTTTCGGTGAACACTGATTTCGGTGAGGCCGCGGTAACGTTATTCATATCCCAATAACTACCGGCGCCATCCAGTAACGTAAAATCTCGCTCAAAACCTCTTGCTGCCGGGATCAGGTCAGGCGTCTTTCCCAAATGCCATTTACCTACCATGTAGGTGTGATATCCCGCATCTTTGAGCAACTGTGGCAATGTGACGAGTTGTTTGCTTAGATACCCCTCGTAACCTGGCACCCCTTTTTGATTAGGGGCCGTCCATTCATCCATATTGCCCAAACCATTAAGATGGGTATCAATACCGGTAAGCATGGTAGAACGAGTAGGAGAGCTGCTCGGGTTGGTATAGAAATTGGTAAAGCGAACACCTTCATTTGCCAGGGCATCAAAATTTGGTGTATTTATTTCACCACCAAAGGAGCCAAGGTCAGAAAAACCGAGATCATCACCTAATATCACAACAATATTTGGTCGTTTCACCTCTTGCTCAGCAGCGATGACGCTTTGCTCAGCAAACGTTGAAAGTAAAAAAAAGGATCCAATCAGCAGGCTAAGCCGACTTTTTTTGGTTAAGAGTCCATCTCTCTTCTTCGGCATGGTTTCCCTTCCTCTCGATGCTGGCATTCAGCACATATGTCATACATAGGCCGACTGACAAAGGCTATCCGGCCTTTCTCGAAGTACTACCACGATCACTTCACTATCATTACTATCACTACCGAGGAAACAAAAATGTGAGTTGTGCTCTAATCCCCCAATCCTCATATCCATTTTCGGTTGAATCAGCCCAATATTTTCCTGCCACAGCAAACTGCATGACCTGTGAACCAATCTTGAAAACTTGCCCGGCTTGCACAATCACAGGAACCATCCACTCTTCGGTATGCCAGTCATAGCTGGACTCAGTGTAAATTCCGACGGTTGTATGTGTTGCTGTAGTAAAACTAAAGAAGGGCTGTAATGATAAGATGTTTAAATCTTCACGCTCATTATCACCTGTAACAGACCAGATTTGGCTGGTTAGCACTCCGGCAGTCCAGGGCCCAGTCTGCTTGAGAATTACGCCGGTTGGCCCCAAGCCCCACTTCTCATTTCCAAGTACGCTGTCAGTGGCGGTTGGCAACAGTTCAACAGGGCCAACCCCTCAGAGATCCCCTCATTTTTAGAGACTCAAATAATTCCAAGTGTGCGGGTATATAAGCGGTGTTGCTTCAGG
>NZ_JAPCJA010000133.1:0-2179 GCF_027707745.1 Aeromonas sp. QDB23 | reverse complement strand
ATTGAACTGTCAGGAGCTGGCTGCACAACAGCCATTACGCCCAATCAACTGGTGCAGTCGTCTTCTGAAAATGACAATCCAGTTAGGGTATAGCTCAACCTGACATAGAAGCAAAAACTCAACCACCTTCTACCAACTCTCCGAACAGCTCCTTGACCTTTGTTTTCGCATCAGCAAGTGCAGTTCTGCCTTGTTCAGTGATGTCATAAACACGCCGTTCACGTCGCCCGGTGCGTTCGTGGCGTGAGGTCAGATAGCCTTTTTTTTCCAGGCCGTGCAGCATCGGGTACACGGTGCCAGCGCTCATCTCGTAGCCGTGTCGGCGTAGCTCTTCGATGATCCCCAGCCCAAAGACAGGTTCCTCGGCTGCATGGTGAAGGATGTGCAGGCGGATCAAACCGCCGTAGAGGTCTTTGTCAGTCATTTTTTGTGCCTCACAGAGCGACGCTCAACAGCCACCCAGCTGCACCGCTACCGAGGACAACCAGCCACGGCGGGAGCTTCCAGAACATAAGTGCGACAAGGGCAACTAATGCCAAGCCGAAGTCTTGCGGCTGAAAGATGGCGCTAGTCCATACAGGCTGATACAGCGCGGCCAGCAGCAAGCCGACTACAGCGGCATTGATCCCGGCCAGCGCAGCTTGGATGCCTGTATTGCGGCGCAAACGCTCCCAAAATGGCATTGATCCGACGACCAGCAAGAACGAGGGCGCGAAGATAGCCAGCAGACACACAATGCCGCCGATCCAGCCCGACGGGGCGGTGTTCATCGAGGCACCAAGAAACGCGGCGAACGTGAACAAAGGGCCGGGCACCGCTTGAGCTGCCCCGTACCCCGCGAGAAAGGATTCATTGTTGACCCAGCCGGAGGGCACCACTTCGGCTTGCAGTAATGGCAGCACAACGTGACCACCGCCGAACACCAGTGATCCGACACGATAGAAGGAATCCACCATTGCCATGGTTTGACTTGGCATCAGTTCGGCCAACACCGGCAGGCCAATCAGCAAGACAAAGAACAGCGAGAGCCAAAGCACGCCGGCCCGGTGACTGACCGTGATAGGTAGGGGGTCATGCTCAACAACTTTCGCTGGCTTGAACAATAACCGGCCTGCGATGCCTGCGATAGCAATCACGCCAACCTGTCCCCACGCGGACGGCACAAGTAAAACGACGCAGGTAGCAATTGCCATGATGGTGACTCGCAGCCCATCCGTGCATAGGTTACGCGCCATGCCCCATACTGCTTGAGCGACCACGGCCACAGCCACCACTTTTAAGCCATGCAACGCGCCCTGCGAGACGTAATCGCCATAGCTGGAGATGCCGAGCGCAAAAAGGATCAAGGCTATGGCAGACGGCAGCGTGAAGCCAGCCCAAGCAGCCAGCGCCCCGCTGTATCCAGCCCGAGACAGTCCTACCGCTATGCCGACCTGGCTGCTTGCAGGCCCTGGCAAGAACTGACAAAGCGCGACCAAGTCAGCATAGCTCCGTTCGGAGAGCCAGCGCCGCCGTGTGACAAATTCGGCGCGGAAGTAGCCCAAGTGCGCAATGGGGCCGCCAAAAGATGTCAATCCAAGCCGCAGAAAAATAAGAAAGACCGACCATGGTCTGCTGTCATCGGTAGGGTTATTCGTCATACTTTCGCCTTCATGATCTGCAACGAGTTGATCAATAATAAGCGAAATTCGATAACGAAATTCGATATAAATCTAGAAAAAAATACCTCTATGTGTACTACGCAGTTTTAGCTGTGGCTTTCACAGGAGCACGCTTACTTACGGCTTAGCGTGCTTTATTTTCCGTTTTCTGAGGCGATCCCTAGGAGCTCGGATCTCAGGACGAAGGTCTCCGCGAATGTCCGGTCGATCCGCGCGACGTCCCAGGCGGGCGTTCCCTTGGCGGACATCCACGCCGCAGCGTCGTGCATCAGCCGCACAACCTCGTCGATATCACCCGAGCAGGCGACCCGAACGTTCGGAGGCTCCTCGCTGTCCATTCGCTCCCCTGGCGCGGTATGAACCGCCGCCTCATAGTGCAGTTTGATCCTGACGAGCCCAGCATGTCTGCGCCCACCTTCGCGGAACCTGACCAGGGTCCGCTAGCGGGCGGCCGGAAGGTGAATGCTAGGCATGATCTAACCCTCGGTCTCTGGCGTCGCGACTGCGAAATTTCGCGA
>NZ_JAPCJA010000132.1:0-2192 GCF_027707745.1 Aeromonas sp. QDB23 | reverse complement strand
AGGCAGCCTGTCAAGGTATTCGAAGAGTACCGTCAGGCGGCATAGGCGAGTGTCGCACTTCGAAGTTGAATTCGCGTTCTCGCTTCTGACTATATGCCTTTGGTTGGCAATTTACGAAAGTTAAAACGATTCGTTAATGCAATGATCTTAATGCAAATTGAGAAAACAGACTTGGGGAGAACAGATTTCAATAACAAGGATCTTATCAATCTTATATTGTTACACCTTAATTATCCTGGTTTGTTTAGACGTATTTATGTAGAAGAGACTGAAGGTAGAAGTGGCTCATTTTCAGTTCAGCAAGATCCCAAAAACAAAGGCTTTATAAATTCAAGTGCTTTTTCAGAATTGAAAGAGAACTTGCCAAGGTCTGCTCGATTTTTATTATCGCAGTTATTTGATGTGAGTAATGTGGACATTGGTTTTAGCAGTGATATCGATGAAGCTGAACGCCGAACCAGAGCATGTTTTAATAGTAGTGGCTTTAGAAATTTAGAGGCATATCTAAAACTCATTGTTCGGTTTGCAACACCCGAACCACAACAGACATTTATTCTTTACCAAAAAGCAGTTGCACGGGTTAAAAATGGTTCGTTGATTACGTCAATACTAACACTACCGGATTTTGAGTTGACCAATGGAGAATATTCTCATGATCAATTTTGGCGTGTTTTAGTCAACCAATCTCATGAACTCACAAACACGCAGGCAGCAGATGCGATAAGTACGCTTATTGCGTACATACCACATTACTCAATGTTCAATAATAATGATCAGGGCTTGCGTCAGCGTTCAATTTACTCTTTATTGCGATTGCTAGATAGTGTCGGTTGGGGCAGTGGGTCTGGACGGCGGCTATCAAATACTTCTGAAAATGTCATAGAGATTGCGTGGCGATTATTTGGGGAAAATAGCTATCAAGGTAATGGCATACTGCGGAAGCTTATAAGTTCTGAACGTGGTGCTCTTGGTTGGTATGACCTTATGATATTTAGGCTAGAGTGCTCATCTGATCGTGGTGGCCAATTATATAATTTGCAAAAAGCACTTATTGTTCATCAGGATAATAATGCACCTACATCAGGGGTTGTAAGAGATCTTGCTTTGATGGAAATGAGAAAATTATCACAGGAGGTCTTCTTTCTCTTCAAGCAGACTTATATCGATCAACAGAAAAACTTCTTTTCAGAAGTCAATGATGTGCCAGTGGATGTTTATCTTGGTTCGGCTTACTATAAATTTATAGAAGAGGCATTACAAGACCCAACATTAGCAGAAGAGAACTCACTCGCTCGAAGAGTTGCTATTACACGTAATATCGTAAAAATATTCGTTATATATCAACTTAGTAACTCAAATCCTCCTGATGGTTCAGGCGTAGGTTGTGGGTATTATGATGAGAGCGGGAGTGGGGATAATGGTGGAATAGCTCGGTTAGTGAACAACTACGTATTTGATATATGCTTCAATCCTGATAACGATGAAAGAAATATATTCTTATTCCTTGATCACTGTTTGTCACACCTAAGCAGTACTTTTTTCTTGGGTAGGGATGACGATGGCTATATTGCAACCAGAGAAACAATTTCAGGTGGTTTGGATCCAATAGCGATGGGGAATTATTGGGTTAAAAATCGCGAGCTGATCCGAGGACTTAAGTTAAATACTAGCGAGAGATGTGTTTTTACATCAAATTATACAGCCTTCTATCGTGATGATCTTGATGGAGTATTCGCAGTGCTTGATGAACTGGCGGCTGAATGTTCTACGTCATGATTGATTACTCGTTACAGTACCGTAGGGTGCAATGAATTTGCACCCTACCTGTTTCGTCCATTCGCTGGGGTGGTGTGGCTAAGCGCCATGCCTTGCCAAGGCAACAAAAGGGGCGATCTGCGCCCCGAATTCTTTATAATGCCCCCCCTTTAAAACCACCGGACGCAGGTTCGGCGCGAGCTGATGGCGGGCTACGCCATCAGGCAGATCATCAGGATTGAGAAACGGTTATGCATACTCTGGAACAGCTGCGTGCGGGTGAACTGTGCGGTGCCCGCCATTTGAAGCTCTCTGAAAATCTCGCGGTTTTCCCCCACGAGATTTTGAGCCTGAAAGAGACGTAACCGTTCACCGGGACGGTGTTGACAGCACCAACTCCTCCGGGAACGGGTAGTCGGTTTTCTCGATGCAGGACC
>NZ_JAPCJA010000131.1:0-2226 GCF_027707745.1 Aeromonas sp. QDB23 | reverse complement strand
ATATCTGGAAACGGTACTCAATGCGGGTCTCAAAAAACTGGGTGAAATTTAACAAAATGTTCACGCTCTCACCCTGCATTCTCAAGCGCACTCGATGCCTTCCAAAAAGCAGGTAATACTGTCATTGGCAATGACGTTTGGATCGGCTCTGAGGCAATGGTCATGCCCGGAATCAAGATCGGGCACGGTGCGGTGATAGGCAGCCGCTCGTTGGTGACAAAAGATGTGGAGCCTTACGCTATCGTTGGCGGCAATCCCGCTAAGAAGATTAAGAAACGCTTCACCGATGAGGAAATTTCATTGCTTCTGGAGATGGAGTGGTGGAATTGGTCACTGGAGAAGATCAAAGCGGCAATGCCCATGCTGTGCTCGTCTAATATTGTTGGCCTGCACAAGTATTGGCTCGAGTTTGCCGTCTAACAATTCAATCAAGCCGATGCCGCTTCGCGGCACGGCTTATTTCAGGCGTTAGCCACCAAGAAGGTGCCATGAAAACATTTGCCGCATATGTAATTATCGCGTGTCTTTCGAGTACGGCATTAGCTGGTTCAATTACAGAAAATACGTCTTGGAACAAAGAGTTCTCTGCCGAAGCCGTCAATGGTGTCTTCGTGCTTTGTAAAAGTAGCAGTAAATCCTGCGCTACCAATGACTTAGCTCGTGCATCAAAGGAATATCTTCCAGCATCAACATTTAAGATCCCCAACGCAATTATCGGCCTAGAAACTGGTGTCATAAAGAATGAGCATCAGGTTTTCAAATGGGACGGAAAGCCAAGAGCCATGAAGCAATGGGAAAGAGACTTGACCTTAAGAGGGGCAATACAAGTTTCAGCTGTTCCCGTATTTCAACAAATCGCCAGAGAAGTTGGCGAAGTAAGAATGCAGAAATACCTTAAAAAATTTTCCTATGGCAACCAGAATATCAGTGGTGGCATTGACAAATTCTGGTTGGAAGGCCAGCTTAGAATTTCCGCAGTTAATCAAGTGGAGTTTCTAGAGTCTCTATATTTAAATAAATTGTCAGCATCTAAAGAAAACCAGCTAATAGTAAAAGAGGCTTTGGTAACGGAGGCGGCACCTGAATATCTAGTGCATTCAAAAACTGGTTTTTCTGGTGTGGGAACTGAGTCAAATCCTGGTGTCGCATGGTGGGTTGGGTGGGTTGAGAAGGAGACAGAGGTTTACTTTTTCGCCTTTAACATGGATATAGACAACGAAAGTAAGTTGCCGCTAAGAAAATCCATTCCCACCAAAATCATGGAAAGTGAGGGCATCATTGGTGGCTAAAACAAAGTTAAACATCATGAGGGAAGCGGTGATCGCCGAAGTATCGACTCAACTATCAGAGGTAGTTGGCGTCATCGAGCGCCATCTCGAACCGACGTTGCTGGCCGTACATTTGTACGGCTCCGCAGTGGATGGCGGCCTGAAGCCACACAGTGATATTGATTTGCTGGTTACGGTGACCGTAAGGCTTGATGAAACAACGCGGCGAGCTTTGATCAACGACCTTTTGGAAACTTCGGCTTCCCCTGGAGAGAGCGAGATTCTCCGCGCTGTAGAAGTCACCATTGTTGTGCACGACGACATCATTCCGTGGCGTTATCCAGCTAAGCGCGAACTGCAATTTGGAGAATGGCAGCGCAATGACATTCTTGCAGGTATCTTCGAGCCAGCCACGATCGACATTGATCTGGCTATCTTGCTGACAAAAGCAAGAGAACATAGCGTTGCCTTGGTAGGTCCAGCGGCGGAGGAACTCTTTGATCCGGTTCCTGAACAGGATCTATTTGAGGCGCTAAATGAAACCTTAACGCTATGGAACTCGCCGCCCGACTGGGCTGGCGATGAGCGAAATGTAGTGCTTACGTTGTCCCGCATTTGGTACAGCGCAGTAACCGGCAAAATCGCGCCGAAGGATGTCGCTGCCGACTGGGCAATGGAGCGCCTGCCGGCCCAGTATCAGCCCGTCATACTTGAAGCTAGACAGGCTTATCTTGGACAAGAAGAAGATCGCTTGGCCTCCCGCGCAGATCAGTTGGAAGAATTTGTTCACTACGTGAAAGGCGAGATCACCAAGGTAGTCGGCAAATAATGTCTAACAATTCGTTCAAGCCGACGCCGCTTCGCGGCGCGGCTTAACTCAAGCGTTAGATGCACTAAGCACATAATTGCTCACAGCCAAACTATCAGGTCAAGTCTGCTTTTATTATTTTTAAGCGTG
>NZ_JAPCJA010000130.1:0-2314 GCF_027707745.1 Aeromonas sp. QDB23 | reverse complement strand
ATTGGGCGATCGGCATGGATGTTATTGAGTGATCGGCATGAATGTTATTGAGCGATCGCCATGCGTGGGAATACGCAATCGCCAGTGCATGCCACGAAATACAATACACGCGGTTATTCCGCTCATAATCAGATTGGAAAGGACACTCTTATGACTCAAACATCATCCCCATTACGAGTTGGCGTTGGCGGCCCTGTTGGTTCCGGCAAGACTGCGCTGTTAGAAGTATTATGTAAAAAGATGCGTGATCACTTTGAGATCGCCGTCGTCACTAACGATATCTACACCAAAGAAGATCAGCGAATTTTAACCGAAGCAGGCGCGTTACCTGCCGAGCGTATTGTCGGGGTGGAAACCGGTGGTTGCCCGCACACGGCGATCCGTGAAGATGCATCGATGAATCTGGCCGCTGTTGAAGCGCTCAGTGAGAAATTCGGCAATCTGGATGTCGTTTTCGTTGAGAGCGGTGGCGACAACCTGAGTGCCACCTTCAGCCCTGAATTAGCTGATATGACCATCTATGTGATTGATGTGGCGGAAGGCGAGAAAATTCCACGCAAAGGCGGGCCGGGCATTACCAAATCTGATTTATTAGTGATCAATAAAATCGATTTGGCCCCGTATGTTGGTGCGCGTTTAGATGTAATGGAATCAGACACCAACCGTATGCGCCCACAAAAACCGTGGACATTCGCCAATCTGAAAACCGGTCAGGGAGTGGATACCATCATCGATTTCATCGTGACACATGGCATGTTAACGCCAAAAGCATAAGTGCGACGAAGGCCCTGAAATTGTCTAAACGATTCAGGGCATTACGCGATGAGGTATCCTGATTTTCACAGACAGTCCCGATTGTTACGATGAGACAATCGGGGGTATTGAATGAAATCGAGAGAACACTATTCACCAGAGTTTCGGGCAGAGGCGGTTCGACTGGTGTTGGAGCAAGGCCTTGGCCAAGCTGAAGCCGCCAGAAGGTTGGGTATTGCCAAAGGCACACTGAGCAACTGGGTGGTCGCAGCCAAAGGAGGAAAGGATACATCGGCCATTCCCGGAGCGCGTTCTGTCGCCGAGCTGGAGGCTGAAGTGGCCCGGCTACGCAAAGCTCTCGCACAAGCCAACATGGAGCGCGACATCATAAAAAAGGCCGCCGCGTACTTTGCTCAGGAGTCACTGCCAAGTACGCGTGGATAGCCAACCAACAGGACATCTATCCCATTTCCGTAATCTGTCGTGTGCTGGAGGTCTCTCGTGCGGGCTTCTACCACTGGCGCCAGCGTCCACCGTCACAGCGCCAACAAGAAGATGAACGACTCAAGGTCGCCATTCGGGCTGCTCACAGCAAGACGCGCCAGACCTATGGCGCATCGCGTTTACAAGCTGAGTTGGCCGCCGAAGGATTTTACGCTGGGCGGGACCGGATTGGGCGATTGCGCCGTGAAATGGGGTTGTCTTGCAAACAAAAGCGCAAATTCAAGGCGACAACCCATTCTGCTCATTCCCTGCCCGTGGCGGAGAATCTCCTTGGTCAGGTCTTTGCGCCGACGAAGCCCAACGAAGTCTGGACCGGTGATCACCTATATTGCCACCGACGAAGGCTGACTTTATCTGGCTGGTCTCAAGGATGTGTTTACCTGTGAGATAGTGGGTTATGCGATGGGAGAGCGAATGACCACCGGGTTGGTCAGTCAGGCGCTGTTTCGGGCTGTGCAGCAGAAGAGGCCACCCGTTGGGCTTATTCATCACACAGACCGGGGCAGTCAGTACTGTGCCAAGGCTTACCGGGCTCTCCAGGTACAATTTGGCATGCAGACCTCCATGTCACGCAAGGGGAACTGCTTCGACAATGCCCCGATAGAAAGCTTCTGGGGGTCTCTTAAAAATGAACTGGTTCACCACCATAGATTCGAGACGAGAGCGGAGGCCAAGGCAGCGATTCAGGAATACATAGAGATTTTTTACAACCGCCAGCGTCGGCATTCACGACTTGGCAATGTCAGCCCGGCGGAGTTTAACAAGAGGTATTGGAGAACTGCTCAGGCTGCTTGATCCGGGACTGTCCGATCTTGTCAGGACACCTCAACCTGAACACTTTGCCCCTCCTTTCCGGAAACAGTGTTCAACATCCCGGAATCACTGTTCACACTCACCGGAATCATCCTTAACGCATTGATGTCACCGCCGATGTAAAAATGACCCACTAACGCCGGAGTAAAGTTGACCCACTGGATTTGACCCTCAGAGATCCCCTCATTTTTAGAGACTCAAATAATTCCAAGTGTGCGGGTATATAAGCGGTGTTGCTTCAGGT
>NZ_JAPCJA010000129.1:0-2339 GCF_027707745.1 Aeromonas sp. QDB23 | reverse complement strand
AGGGCATGCTGTCGTGGCAAGCCCTCCAATGCCATATCGGCTCTTGAAGCTGGCTGAGGGTCATGGGTAATCAGGTACTCATATAAAAATTATCACATAGCAAGAAAGAGAAGGCAGTTCAGCAAAAGCTGTCGCTGAAAAACATGAATGAACCGTATATAAACCACTCTGGCATTATATTTACTTTTTAGTTTGGCGATTCATTGTTGAGGCCAGTCTAAATAGTCCACGCACCAGACTTAATCGGAATAATCTGATACTTAGTGAGTATTTTACCTGCCAATAATCAGACAATTCCTACAGCCCACATTTAGTGGCTTCCACTATTATCCACAGCCATAACCGTCAACAGGGATGTGCCATGTTTGCGTTCAAAGAAGAGTTTCCGGTCAGTGACGTGGCCTCCCTGGCGACAGTGGAGATTGCCGTGCCCTTTTATCAGCCGATTGTTGATCGTGATCGGGGGGTCATCGGGTTTGAAGTGCTGGCCAGACGCTGGGAGCCTCAGCAGCAATGCTATCGAGGCATCGATTTCCCGTCCCTGAGCGAGGATGAATCCCTGCATCTGGACATCGTCATGCTCAGATCCATCCTGCGCGACCTGCCAGCTCTGGCAAAGGGAGGGCCCTATATGCTCTCCATCAACCTCAATCCGGTACTGGGCAGTGCCACCTATCAGAATCTGTTGCTGCTGGTGCTGCTACAGGCTCGCAAACTGGATATCGCAATCTGGTTCGAGGTGGTGGAGTACGCCCCGCTGCACAGCCAGCATCGGGCACTGATCGAGGTACTGCGCAGCCACGGTGCACATATTGCCTGCGATGACTTCGGCACCCAAGAGTGCAATTTCCAGCGGGTGATGGCGCTCCCCTACGAGATCATCAAGCTGGATCGCTCCCTGCTGCTACAGGCGGTCAAGAGTAGCCATGCCTTGCGCATGCTGACCGGACTGGTGGAATACCTGCAGCGGCTCGGCATGAAGGTGGTATGCGAAGGGGTAGAAAACCAGACCCATATCGAGATTGCCAACCGGCTCGGCTGTGACTATCAGCAGGGTTACGCCTACGCCATGCCCGCCCCCCTCTCCCGTTGGGCCTGAGCGGCCCGCTTTTCTACCTGACTCGCGCTGGCAACCATTCCCTGCCAAATTGCATGATGCGGTGAGGGCGAGTACAATCTCGCACCCCGTTTATCCGGCACATATTCATCTATAGGTGTTTCGGGTATGCCGTCATCGGGTCGCGCTGTGATGAATGCTCTTGCCGAGAGAAGAGTCCTGCGCACTCAACCCATACGGCGCCATCAGGTGGCGCCGTCCTGATTTGCAATCAGAACGCAATATAACATACCGCCATAAATTCAGTCACTTACAACAATCTTCAAATTGATATCCATGGAACTATACACAATGCTAGTATGAGACTGCGTTGAGTATTAGGGGCTTCTCATGAGCGATTTGATCGATGTGTTGAGTAAATTTTCTGTACATGACTTGGCTAGAATGCTGGCAGAGAGGATCGAGGCTGACAGTCAGAGCACGTTCAAAAATCGTCATGATTTGGGCGGGGGCATAACACTATTCAAACAAAAAGGCAGCTCCAGATGGCACTGTAGAGTCCATCAACCAGCAGATGGCATTTATGACTATCGTCAGAGCACACGGAAACTCGACTTACGAGATGCAACGTCCGAAGCACATCAAATAGCACTGATGTTAAAAATTAAATTATCGAGTGGTGTTGCGCTTAAAAAGGGTATTACGTTTAAAACAATAGCGAATGAAATCGTTCAATTCTACTTGAAGCGCTCTAAGCCTATAGATACATACTACATTAGCCTGATCAAGAATCACCTCCTTCCATATTTTGGTGAGCAAGAGATTGCTAGCATCAACGATAGATCAGTTAGACTGTTTTGGAATAAATACTGTGAGACTCATGATGCTCCAGGAAAATCACTTGCCAACTCAATCCATATTGTATTGAGAAGGATCTTGCTTGAAGCAAAAGAACAAGCCCTCATAAGCTCGATACCTGACATGAGCAATAAAGTAGAAACTAAAAATATTATAAAAGGAGAGTGCTGGGAACCTAATCAAATAAAAACAATTTTTGATAAATTAACTAAATGGCAATCATTATCCCCAACAAACACCGATAGAGTAATTTTTAACTTGTATTGCAGGTTTCTTTATTTAACCGGTATTAGAACAGGGAATGAGGCACTTGGTGTTAGATGGGATGATCTAAAAACAGAAAAAGATTACCTGATTACCCATGATTAGCAGTCAGTTACCACGAACTATACTGATCTTACGTACAGTTATCGAGGTGCGAGAT
>NZ_JAPCJA010000128.1:0-2564 GCF_027707745.1 Aeromonas sp. QDB23 | reverse complement strand
CCAGAGAAAGAAAATAAAATGCGATGCCATAACCGATTATGACAACGGCGGAAGGGGCAAGCTTAGTAAAGCCCTCGGTACATTTGTTTTCTGATTTAGTGACAATGGTAAGGAACAGTTATGCAAATCAACTTAAATACTCCGGGCACAGCGGCTACATCAACAATACAAACTGTTGCTCCTGCTGCTCAGGCTAAAACCACCACTACAACAGCACCCTCTACTGCAGACACTGTCACCTTATCTGCTGAAGCAAAGGCGAAGCTGGCTGCAGAGCAGCAAGAATCTAAAGCAATAAATCCAACACTGACTACATTAGGTGGTGGCTGGGGTAATGAACCACCAAAATAAGAGGTAGTTTGTGGGGACATTTATTACGACTCTTGCTGAGTACTTATGGGTGTTGTGCATAGGTTCTCTACTGCTGTCCTTAGTCTGGTCGGCCAGTAAATCTGCACGAATAACCATATTGATACTCACTTTATCGGGATTAGCTCAAGACAGGATTGCTCCTTTGCTGATGGGGATATCTGAAACATCTCCTGAGCTCGCTCGCTTACTTTGGTACCCAAGTTGGGTGATATGTCAAACATTGACGCTTGGTATCATCTGGGTTATTCATAGAAAATTCGTATGGGCGGTTGAACAAATCACTCAATTCATTTGTTTAAGCATCTTGATGCACTCTGTTCTGCAGGTAGCGAGATTCACAGACAGAGTCATATTTGGCACTGATCTATTGGGTGGTATATACAAATATGGAATACCAGCTATAAATATCGCAGCAATTTTAGCGATATTTTTATGGTCCATATCAGGAGCCGTCAAGCACAGAAAGGAACTTCAGGAATGCTGACTTTTGTTATGTCTGCAATTACGTTTGGCTTTTTACTGTTAAGTCTGTTTTTCTACAAGAAGTTGATTGGAATGTCAGATGCATTAAACATTATCGAAAAGCAGGTGGCCGCTGATATGGAGATCCGGGCGCATAGATTATGCCTGCTTGCATACGAAGCGCAACGGTTCGGTAACTCTGTGGATAGACGTGCTTTGGATGAAGAGTTTAAAGATTTTTTGCACCTGTACATTGAAGACTACCAAGCAGAAGTCGCAAAAAAGATCAGAGAACATAAGCTCAGCGAGATTTCTGCCTACGGATTTATTAAATTAGATAAGTAGTCATAACAACAAAGCTGTGGACAAGATCTGTCTTGTCTTATTTTAAATGCCCCCCACTGCTTCTCATAGTGATGCACGCCAGCTTTGGCCACCTTTAGATTTGACTGATGCTGCTTGTTAAGAAAATTCTGAATATCTTGCTGAACCTGATGCACAGCATCCAGTAATTGGGCTAAAGCAAACTCCTCGGCATGAAACACAAAGGTTTTACTGGCAGGTTCAAGCCAGCAAAACATGGCTTCATTATCCATCCAGGTGATCACCTGATTAAAACCGGTTAAATGATGCGCTTGATAACGACGCAGAGCAGTATTATCCCGCACTGAATGATCCAGCTCATCTGCATGACGCCATAACGCCTCATTCCGCAGTGGATGGTTTAGATCAGGCAGGTTGATTTCACTTCGCAGCGCCATGGCTCTATGACACAAATCCAGCCCCAGTTCTCCGCAACACTTGGCGGGCCAGAAAATCCGGGATAATTGATAGCTATGGATCAGAATTAAATGCACGGCATCGTACATATCTTCACAAGCCCGGCGCTGACAATCCCAGTCTTCAGACCAGTCATGTAATTGTTTGATGGCTCTGTCCAGTTGCTGACCAGCCTCAACGACTAACTCAGCTTGCAGTTCTGCCTGCTTCATGTAGACCAATAATTCTTTGGCATCCATTTCAACACTCCTGTAAGACGAGACAACACCCTGATTCGGGTACTCTGTATTTTCAGTGTAGAAAGCAAAAAGTCCTTTGCAAGCTGACAAAACAGAAGCTAAGTTATAGATTTTCCAGTTATTACCTATTAACGGTCCTTCAATAAATCTAAGCTGCTGAGTTCATGTGATATAGCATCTTTTGGATTTTTCAGATTTTTTGTATTTATTTTCAACAATCTGCTGTTCTGTTCAGCAAAAAAGCGAGTCACAAGCTATCGGTTATAAAATAAGATGGCCGTTCTAAACCGGGCTTTCATCAAATAGTTACATCTGTTTTTTAAACTTTGACGTACAATAACTGCCTTTTTCGTTGCTGCAGAGGAATTTTATGCTGGGCTTTTTTGAACGCTTAACCAACCCTTTCCCTGATAAAGAGCCAACTCAGCCACCTCAAGGCCTGTTTGCATTTTGTTTGCATTACAGTCAAGGCATGGTGTTGCCTCTGATCCTGATGTCTATTGCGACAGCCTTACTGGCCGCATTAGAAGTGTCCTTATTTGGCTATATGGGGCAATTAGTCGATTGGTTGGTAACCAAGAATCCGGCTACTTTCTGGCAGGAAGAGCAGGATACCTTGATCACTATGGCCATAGTTGCGTATTCCGGCGAAGTTGAACAGCCATTCCGGCCAACGTGAACACCCTGATCCTTAACGCGCTCACGTCACCC
>NZ_JAPCJA010000127.1:0-2627 GCF_027707745.1 Aeromonas sp. QDB23 | reverse complement strand
TGGCTAATAACATCATGTCGATCAGCCAATAACATCATGCCGATCACCATTTTTCTACCCGCAGGAACTGCGTCTTTCTTTTACTCTGCCTGATCGGCATCGGTCAAGTTGATGCCCTGTTTTCGCATCGACTCACCTGTCAAACCTACTCGTACCGCTCTGTGGATCAGCCGGTCCAGGATCGCTTCTGCGAATGTGGCCTCTCCGATCATCCCATACCATTTCTCTACCGGCAGTTGGCTCGCAACCACTGTCGAGACCCTCCCGTAACGGGTATCGATGATCTCCAGCAAATTACTGCGCTCGGCCGCATCCAGCATCTCCATGCCCCAGTCATCCAGGATCAGCAAGCCCACATTATTCACCTGCTCCAGCAGCTTCGGATAACTGCCATCCGCCTGCGCCAGTCTCATCTCTTCCAGCAGGGTTTTCAGCCGGTAGTAGCGCACCGCTACGCCTTGCCGGATAAAATAGCGGCCCAACGCACAGGCCAGGTAACTCTTCCCACAGCCTGCCGCCCCCGTCAGCAGCAGGTTTTGCTGATGAGCCAGCCACTGCCCTTCCAGTAGCTGGCGGATCTGCGCTTTGCTTATTCCCCGGCTGGCACGGTAGTCCAGCTGCTCAATTTGACCGGACAATCGAAACCGCGCTTGCTTCTCCAACCGGTTAACTTTGCGCTGCTCCCGTTGCACCAGCTCATGACTCAGCAGCAGTTGCAGCCGCTCTTCAAAGCTCATGTCCTGATACAACGCGCTCTGTGTCTGTTGCTGACTCAGCGCCTGTTTCACACCGCCCAGACGCAGGGTGCTCAGTTGTTCATCGAGATGTAATTGCATGCTCTTTTCCTTGTTGAGTGATGGATTAGTGGAAGTAGTGTTCGCCGTGGACATTGTCATGATGGATGTCTTGCAACGGATCCTGGCGTGAGGTGGCAACTGGTTGTTGTTCCAGCCCGTGTTTGAGCATGTTGCGGATGTGGTGCAGCCGGTTGGCGCCGGTCAGATAGCCACGTAGACAGGCGGCCTCCAGCCGCGCCTTGCCATACTTTTTGCTCTGTCCCAGCAGGGCCTGACAAGGTCGCACGGCTTGGGCCGGATGCGCTGCCTGGCGGATAAAACTATCCACCCAATGCGTGGTATAGGGCCCGATGGACGCGGCCCAGCTCAGTAGGCGTTCAGGTGAGCACTCCAGCAGTGCCTGGTGATGCGCTGGCATATGGGCGGGCAGACTGCTGTGCTGGCCTTTGCGATGACTGCGTGGGTGCTGAGCGACGACCTTACCCGCGTGATACAGGGTGACCGTACGCTCCGCCAGATGGGCTTCCAGCCGCTTGCCCTGCAAGGCATAAGGGACCGAGTAATAGTGCTTCTCCAGGTCGACGTGGTAATCCTTGCCGACCAGCACCGACACCACTTTGGTGTACTGGTAGGGGTACGCTGGCAAGGGCTTGAGTGCTGGCGCATCGAGCTCGGCAAACATGGATGCGCGGCAACCGGGCAGCTTCTGGAAGGGTTTCTCATTGAGCCGGGTCAGTAACCCGGATATCCGTTGGTTAAGATGAGCCAGGCTATGGAAGGTCTCATGGCGCAGTACCGCCAGGATCCAGCGGGTGACGATCTGTACCCCCACCTCGGCCTTGGATTTATCTTTCGGCTTGCGCGGCCTGGCGGGCATGATCGCTGTGCCGAAGTGAGCGGCCAGCATCTGGTAGGTGGGATTGAGATCCGGGTCAGTATTGCGTGCCACGCTGACCGCACTCTTCAAGCAATCAGGCACCACCAGTTGCGGGACGCCGCCGAAAAACTCAAAGGCCCGCTTGTGGCTCATCACCCAATCCTCAAGCTGTTGGGAGCGGGTGGCTTCAGCAAAGGTGTAGTTGGAGGCCCCGAGCACCGCGACGAAGACCTGGGCCCGATAGAGGATCTCACCGGTATGAGGATCCACGATGGGCATGGTCTGGCCACAGTAATCGACAAAGAGTTTTTCGCCCGCGATATGGGTCTGGCGCATCGACGGTTGCAGCACCGATGCCCACTCCTTATAGAGCCGACAGAAATGGTTGTAGCTGTAGTGGGCACCGTTATTGCGCTCGGCATACTCCTGCCACAGTAGCTCCAGCGTTACCCCTTTTTGACCGGGCTGTTTGAGCTCCTGATGGAGCACGGCCCAGTCAGGGAGCGGTTTGTGGCGGGTTTTGGACACCGCGCGGGTGCTGAGGAAGGCACGCTCCAGGGTGACATCATCCCAGCGCTCACAGAGCGGCCAGGTAGTGATATCCAACTGAGCAGCGCGATTGAGGTAATAGGAGACGGTGCTGGATGAGATATGCAGGCTGAGGGCGATCTGACGATGCGCCAGTTGAGCCTGATATTTGAGACGAAGGATTTCTTTGAGTTTTCTCACGGTGATAGGCCTCGCAGACATGCACTTTCCTCTTTTGGGTCCAGTTGGAAAGTGCGGGTTTAACGAAGCGGGGAGAAGAAGTCATCAATAACATTCATGCCGATCATGGTTTCCCATAGAGGAAAAAAGTGATCGGCTTGGGATGTTATTGGGCGATCGGCATGGATGTTATTGAGTGATCGGCATGAATGTTATTGAGCGATCGCCATGCGTGGGAATACGCA
>NZ_JAPCJA010000126.1:0-2645 GCF_027707745.1 Aeromonas sp. QDB23 | reverse complement strand
TGCACGCTTAAAAATAATAAAAGCAGACTTGACCTGATAGTTTGGCTGTGAGCAATTATGTGCTTAGTGCATCTAACGCCGGAGTTAAGCCGCCGCGCGTAGCGCGGTCGGCTTGAACGAATTGTTAGACATCATTTACCAACTGACTTGATGATCTCGCCTTTCACAAAGCGAATAAATTCTTCCAAGTGATCTGCGCGTGAGGCCAAGTGATCTTCTTTTTGTCCCAGATAAGCTTGCTTAGCTTCAAGTAAGACGGGCTGATACTGGGCAGGTAGGCGTTTTATTGCCCAGTCGGCAGCGACATCCTTCGGCGCGATTTTGCCGGTTATTGCGCTGTACCAAATGCGGGACAACGTAAGCACTACATTTCGCTCATCGCCGGCCCAGTCGGGCTGCGAGTTCCATAGCTTCAAGGTTTCCCTCAGCGCCTCGAATAGATCCTGTTCAGGAACCGGGTCAAAGAATTCCTCCGCTGCCGGACCTACCAAGGCAACGCTATGTTCTCTTGCTTTTGTAAGCAGGATAGCTAGATCAATGTCGATCATGGCTGGCTCGAAGATACCCGCAAGAATGTCATTGCGCTGCCATTCTCCAAATTGCAGCTCGCGCTTAGCCGGATAACGCCACGGGATGATGTCGTCATGCACGACAAGGGTGACTTCTATAGCGCGGAGCGTCTCGCTCTCGCCAGGGAAAGCCGAAGCCTCCATAAGGTCATTGAGCAATGCTCGCCGCGTCGTTTCATCAAGCTTTACGGCCACAGTAACCAACAAATCAATATCGCTGTATGGCTTCAGGCCGCCATCCACTGCGGAGCCGTACAAATGCACGGCCAGCAACGTTGATTCCAGATGGCGCTCAATGACGCTTAGCACCTCTGATAGTTGGTTCGAAATTTCGATGGTCACCGCTACCCTCATGATGTCTAACGCCTGAGCTCAGCCGACCGAAACCGCGTAGCGGTTTTGGGTCGGCTGCAGCGATTTGTTGGGCGATAGCTTGCCACATTCTCTCAACGATTGGGATTTGACGTACTTTCCGCACTTTGTAGCGCGACCACATCATGCTCCCCCTGGCCGCGAGAGCCCTCCGCTCGGGAAACACAAGACAGACCGAGCACGACTGTTGCAAGGGTCAAACAGTACACGACAACCGGCCAAGCCGTGTTGCGCGGCAACAGCGAAATGATCAACGTTCCGATGCTTCCTAGCAGTACACCGCCCAAGCAGAAGTAGACTGCCGTGACCGTTCCAGCAACATGGTCGAATCCTCGAAGAGCGCCATTGGGCGCCACAGATACCGCTGTGGCGACACCAATACCCACTAGCCACATTGGAGAAATAAAGCCTAACACGGACTGCGAAGCCCATATTTCGGTGATGGCAAGCAATACTGCTCCAGCTATCAGGCATCCCATTCCCATTCGCAAGACGCTTGGGCTGCCCCACTTGGGTATTACACGCCCCATAAAACGAGCTGTAAACACCATGGCAATTGCCACTGTGGCGAACAGCAGGCTGAAGCCAAGCTGAGACACACCTTGCCTGCCCATCATTAGTCCGGGCGCAATGGAGAAAAAGACGAAGAAGCTACCCATTCCAGCGGCGTAACACAACGTGTACAACCAGAAGTTCAGGCACTTAACGGGGAGTAGCAGCTGCGACCATTGCAAGCCCGCAACTCGTTGCACCCGGGTTTCAGGCCAGAATCGCCACGCTGCTGCAGATGCAGCGATCATGCCCAAACCTAGAAACGCAAAGATAGCCCGCCACCCAAGCCACATGTCGACGAGCGCTCCGAGCAATGGGCCTACCGCCGGGACCATGGCCAGCATGGATCCGAGTATGCCGTAAATGACATTACTTTCCTCGCGACCTGCGTAAATGTCACGTACTGTTGCAAACGTGGAAACAAGGCACGCCGAGGCACCACAAGCCTGAAGAATCCGAAGCCCCAGAAAGACTTCAGCCGATGACGTAAGAGCGAGGCCCATTGACGCCACAACGTAGGCGAGGCCACCTCCCAGTAGAACGGGGCGGCGCCCCAGTCGGTCCGATAGCGGTCCAAACAAGAGCTGACCGGCACCAATCATGACCAAGTACGTTGTCAGCGTAAGCTGAATTGTGCTCGCTGTCGTACCAAGCGCGTTTGGCATAAACGGCACTGCCGGCAAGTACATGTCCATGCCGAGTGATGCCAATAAATCGAACGGTGATAACAACAACACCGTGGCGGCAAGGGAGTACCGCCAACTAAAATTTTTTGAGCTCACGAAACCATCTCCTTGAACAAAGGATTTGGCGGCGCTCCCGTAGAGCAAAAGGATTCTTGAGAACGCCGCAACAACCGAAAAATGAAGGTTGCTGCGGCTTACTTGTCTGCGTTCTTGGAAATGCTCATCTGCCGACTATCTCATGATTGAATTTGAATCGTAACAACTTTCAAGCAACTCTGCGAGGAGCCTTATTGTGCGCCCAACTTTGTTTTAGGGCGACTGCCCTGCTGCGTAACATCGTTGCTGCTCCATAACATCAAACATCGACCCACGGCGTAACGCGCTTGCTGCTTGGATGCCCGAGGCATAGACTGTACAAAAAAACAGTCATAACAAGCCATGAAAACCGCCACTGCGCCGTTACCAC
>NZ_JAPCJA010000125.1:0-2840 GCF_027707745.1 Aeromonas sp. QDB23 | reverse complement strand
GATTGGATCGGACATACTGAGTACAGTGAAACCAGAATAGAGCAATTAGATCACATCTTTAATCTGATTGGTATTACACCACGCCCTGAGTGCGCAGATAATCCTCGTAGGTACCGCCGAAGTCGCGGATACCGTCTTCGCTCAGCTCCAGGATGCGGGTCGCCAGGGAGGAGACGAACTCACGGTCGTGGGAGACGAAGATCAGGGTGCCCTTGTACATCTCGAGGGCCAGGTTCAAGGATTCGATAGATTCCATGTCCAGGTGGTTGGTCGGTTCATCCATGATCAGGATGTTGGGGCGCTGCATCATCAGCTTGCCGAACAGCATGCGGCCCTGTTCACCACCGGAGAGTACCTTGACCGGCTTTTTGATATCGTCCTGAGTGAACAGCAGACGACCGAGGATAGAGCGAACCGCCTGCTCATCTTCGTTCTCCTGTTTCCACTGGGCCATCCAGTCAAACACATTGAGATCGGTGTTGAAGTCTTCGGCGTGATCCTGGGCGTAGTAGCCGATTTGGGCATTCTCGGACCACTTGATGGTGCCGGTATCCGGCGCCAACTCTCCGACCAGGGTCTTGATCAGGGTCGATTTACCGATACCGTTGGTACCCAGAATGGCGACCTTCTCGCCCACTTCCAGCATCATGTTGAGGCCCTTGAACAGGGGCGCCTCGCCGTAGCCTTTGGATACACCTTCGATTTCCAGGATGTTGCGGTAGAGCTTCTTCTCCTGCTCGAAGCGGATGAAGGGGTTCTGACGGCTGGAGACCTTCACTTCCTCAATCTTGATCTTGTCGATCTGCTTGAGGCGGGAGGTGGCCTGGCTGGACTTGGATGCGTTGGCACTGAAACGGGAGACGAAGGATTGCAGATCGGCGATCTGGGCCTTCTTCTTGGCGTTGTCGGCCAGCAGACGCTCGCGCGCCTGGGTGGCGGCCAGCATGTAGTCATCGTAGTTGCCCGGATAGACGCGCAGCTCGCCGTAGTCCAGATCCGCCATGTGGGTACAGACAGAGTTCAGGAAGTGACGGTCGTGAGAGATGATGATCATGGTACTTTCACGATCGTTGAGCACCTGCTCCAGCCAGCGGATGGTGTTGATATCCAGGTTGTTGGTCGGTTCGTCCAGCAGCAGGATGTCAGGGTTGGAGAACAGCGCCTGTGCCAGCAGCACCCGCAGTTTCCAGCCTGGGGCCACTTCACTCATCGGGCCGTTGTGCTGTTCGATGGGAATACCGGCACCCAGCAGCAACTGACCGGCACGCGCTTCGGCGGTGTAGCCGTCATATTCAGCGACCAGCCCTTCCAGCTCGGCAGCCTTCATGTAGTCGTCATCGGTCGCTTCGAGGTTGGCGTAGATGGCATCGCGCTCGGCAATGGCCGCCCACAGCTCGGTGTGACCCATCATGACCACGTCCAGGACACGGGTATCTTCGTAGGCGAACTGATCCTGGCGCAGCTTACCGATGCGTTCATTGACGTCCAGGCTCACATTACCGCCGCTGGGCTCAAGATCGCCGCCGAGGATCTTCATAAAGGTGGACTTGCCACAGCCGTTGGCGCCAATAAGGCCATAGCGGTTGCCGCCGCCAAACTTGACGTTGATGTTCTCGAACAGCGGCTTGGCGCCGAATTGCATGGTGATGTTATTGCTGCTAAGCATAGTGTGTAAAAAAATTCCTTAATTATCAGCGCATTGCTGCACTGGTTGAAAATGCTGGGGCGCTATTGGGGCAAATGCCCATTTTTTTGCATCGAACTCCAGATAGAATCGACTTCACTTCGGCTGGCCGATTCGATCCATTTTCCATAGACCTCTTGCAACATTCTTGCAGAGTTGTGACCCATCTGTTCAGCTATGAACGCAAGGTTTCCGTGAGCGGTGATGTTCCAACTGGCATAAGTATGCCTAAGTTGATAGGCCCGGCGATAACGAACCCCAGATTTATTGATTGCAGCTCTCCATGGGGACACCATGAAAACACCAGAGTAAAAAGGTGGCCTATCCGGCACAACTTTGGTTGGTCGGAAGACAGGGCGCAATGTTTGGCGCACGATCATGCCACCTGGTAGGTGCATGTCAATCTCTGCGTCCAAAAGTGCCCCAGTTATCTTGAATTGATCCTGCAGAGCATTCAGGGCTGGCGGCATAAGGTGAACGGTTCTTGTTCGGTTTGTCTTCGGCAGCTTGAACTGCATTTTTTGCTGAGTCAGGTTTCTCTGCACATGCATAACCCGATTCTCGAAATCAATATCACCCCAACTGAGAGCTCTCAGCTCACCCGGGCGGATCCCTGTGTAGGCGAGGGTCAGTAGCATGTTCTTGAACTGTTTGTTGGTTGTAACCTCGATCAGCCTTTGGAACTCCCAATGCTCGAAAGGATCCGCGCTCTTTTCGGTGTTCAGCCGAGCAGCTGCAACGCGCACGTCAAACTCTCGCTCTACCAGTTCATTCCGCGCTGCCCAGCCAAGCAGGTTCCCTGCATGGGCAAGATAGGTTCTTACCGTTCTTGGCTTGCAGTCAGTGAGCAAGTGGTTACGCAGTCTTTCAATGTGCATGGGCAGCAAATCAGCTATTGGCATATCGCTGCCGAGAAACTCGGTCATTCTTTTGAACGCGCTGCGATATGAGCGCTTTGTCGATAAACCAACAGTTGGGCCTGCACTCTCAACGAACGCGGCAGCGGCCTCAGCAAGCGTCATCCGGGTTGTTGTGCGCATGCCAAGGCGGGCAAGTACCTTCGAGTTGGGGAAGTGCTTCGCGAATTCAACTTCGAAGTGCGACACTCGCCTATGCCGCCTGACGGTACTCTTCGAATACCTTGACAGGCTGCCTG
>NZ_JAPCJA010000124.1:0-2893 GCF_027707745.1 Aeromonas sp. QDB23 | reverse complement strand
CCTGCATGGAGACGCGATTAGATCACAGACGATCTGCCTGTTCAAATTTCATTAACAAAGTGCGATCCCGCCCTGCTCCTTTACCAAGGTCACATCGCGAGCACCAGAAAATCCAATGTAATGTATTCCCTCTCTGTTATTTCCATTCATGTTAACTGTTCGACTAATGTTAATGCCAAAACGTACCGCTTGTGGCGTATCTATCGTTGCCGTGGTACTACACCAGAAACCAGCTGCTGTGGGGAATTGTGTACAAGGAGTCGTATTGATAAATTTTGCCCCACCCACTTCGTAGGTTGCTGGATTGTATTCTGCTGTTATATCAAGAGTCGCCGCATATAAAGGTAAACCATACAACAAAGCGACTAGCAACCAATAGCCATGAATTACACTTGCTCTCATTATTTTTTCCTACTCAACATCTTATTGGCTGACCCAAGTCAGTGGGCTACAAACCAGATCACCCAGCAATAATACGGCCTGCTGGCGTTTGACTCGGTCCATCTCTAACACCAGATCGCACTGTTGCCCCCCCTGATATTCAACCTGCAAGTTGGAATTATGTTTGCTCATCTCTACAGCAAAGAAGCCATCAGCCTCGCTGACAGTACGGTCGACATGATTGATAACCATTGCCCCCTTGAGGGGCGTTCCCTGCCCATCTAGCAAGCGACCAATCACAGTGACGGTGCTCACGGCATTCACCTGGCCATAACCCACTCCGCCGCGGTTAAGGTGGTAGGGGAGCACAGTAGGCTTGATGGTGAGCGGCGCCCCCTCGTGATCGGCCATCTCCAGTTGCAAGGTGCCGCTTTGCAAGGCTGGCACAGAGACCAGATGGCGTCCGGGCCCGAGGGTCTGCACGCTACCCTGATCGTCACTGACCCGGATCCGCGCCGCCTCGTCATCGGCCTCGATATCGAGGATCATCGCCGCCTCATTGCCCATGCCGCCCATATCGCGGGAACCGAGCGCCAGCTCCCCTTCTTGCCCCAGTGCCACCACGCTCTCCAGATTGATGCCGCCGGTCACCTGTTCGTTATAGGAGGAGTGCTGGGCAAACAGGTCGCCCCCCAACCAGGGCGCGGCGAAGCGGCCATAGCCGGATAGTCCGGTACCATAGCTGTCGTGGGTGCTGCCCACACTGACTTGGCGCAGCGGCCCCCAATCCACCTCCTGCTGGTAGTTGAGATAGGCACTGCGCTGGGCGCCGCCGGAGCGGGAGGTATTGCTGCCCAGCCCCAGCGACAACTGGCGATCCTGTCCCCCCAGGTTGACGGTCAAACTGAGGGTGCTGCCGCGATCCCGCTGCTGCGCCGTGCTCTCGCTGCCGGGACGATCGAACAAGGTCACCCCCCAGGTTACCCAACGCCCCAAAAATCGATCGCTATAGTGCCACCCCAGATCTGCGCCATTGCCACGGCCAGACTGGTGAGAAACATAGACGCCGAGGGATCCCCACTTTTCCAGCGACTGCTGCAGTGACAGGCTGGATACCGAGCTTGCATCCCCCTGCTTACGCAGATTGCGCGAATGGCTGGCCACCAGACTGCTGTTGCCGTGCCAATAAATCCCCTGCAGATCGTAACCCCACCCCATGCCAACGCTCTGGTTGAGGGAGGCAAAACCGTGGAGCTGACTGGTCGCCTCCCAATCGAGTGAGAGGGAGTGCTGGGCCCCTCTGTCCACATATTGGCTACCCGCCCCCACCACCAGCGAGGGAAGCAGCAAGTGGTTCACCGCAGCGCCGCCACTGGCCCCCTCCAGATCGCTGTCCCCCTGCCGCACCAGCCAGCGGGTCTGGCGTCCGGCGAACAGGTTGAAACGCCACGGCTCCTCCGGCGTCTGCCAGTTGGAGGGTTTGTAGATCATCTCGCGCCAACGGCGGGTCTCCTGACCATCCTCCAGCAACCGCAGTTCCACCTCGTAGATACCGCCGGGCAGCGAGCGGGTATCGAGCGCCTGCAAACCTGATACGACCGGCTGGGACTGGATCAGGTTGCCGTCACGATAGATCTCCACCATGCCCGGCCGAGCCGGAGCAACCTGGATTGGTGCCAGACTGGGTACCCCGCGTTCCCGGCGCAGCAAATCCGAACTGCCCCACATCACCCCGAGCACGGTGGGCGTTGCGCCACTGTAGTAGTTCGGCTGGCGCACCAGCCCCTGCGCCGAGGGAAAGAAGAAGCCAAGGCGATAAAAATTGGCCTCATGAAGCCGCTCTCCATATAGCTGAGCCAGGCCCACTTCGCTCGATTGCCCCTCCTGCCAGGTGGCATCCCCCTCCATAAAGGGGGACCACTGCCCCCAGCTGCCTTCCAGCTGCAGGTTGTAGTGTCCATTGCGCTGAGTGCCCTGCACCAGGTTCAGCTGGTTCTGGACCAGCAACCCCTTGCTCTCTTGGGGCAATGCCATAAAGCGCTGATCCCGCGCCTCCTGCTCCACCTGACCGGTCAGCACCGAGAGCTGGGACTCCTCCAGGCTGTATTGCAATCCCACAATGCCTTCAGGACAGGCCAAGTCACACTCGCCGAGTGGCAGCGGGATTCCCAGCTTGCTCAACCAGCGTTCACGCGCCCCCTCGTCAAACTCGCTATCTTGCACATCCACCAGTGAAAGCAGCTGTACCGAGTTATCCCGCCCGAGCAGCACTTCCCCATCACCCAGCAGGCGACCGTCGACAGTGACTCGCACCATCAGGGGAACACCAAAAAAGTGCTCTTCAAACCCTTCCGGCAACTGCCTGGCCTGTTGTAGCAGCATGACAGGGTCTGCTGCCACCGCCAGAGGGCCAAAAAGCAGCATCCCGAGCAAAATAGATTGGCCCCTTGAAGATCCAGACACTTCGCCCCTCTTAACTTAAGAGGTAGTCTTGGAGCTATGTTCAGTACTA
>NZ_JAPCJA010000123.1:0-2930 GCF_027707745.1 Aeromonas sp. QDB23 | reverse complement strand
AACACTTCTTGGGTGTTGTATGGTTAAGCCTCACGGGTAATTAGTATGGGTTAGCTCAACACGTCGCCGCGCTTACACACCCCACCTATCAACGTTGTGGTCTCCAACGGCCCTTTAGGACCCTCAAGGGGTCAGGGATGACTCATCTCAGGGCTCGCTTCCCGCTTAGATGCTTTCAGCGGTTATCGATTCCGAACTTAGCTACCGGGCAGTGCCACTGGCGTGACAACCCGAACACCAGAGGTTCGTTCACTCCGGTCCTCTCGTACTAGGAGCAACTCCCTTCAATCATCCAACGCCCACGGCAGATAGGGACCGAACTGTCTCACGACGTTCTGAACCCAGCTCGCGTACCACTTTAAATGGCGAACAGCCATACCCTTGGGACCGACTTCAGCCCCAGGATGTGATGAGCCGACATCGAGGTGCCAAACACCGCCGTCGATATGAACTCTTGGGCGGTATCAGCCTGTTATCCCCGGAGTACCTTTTATCCGTTGAGCGATGGCCCTTCCATTCAGAACCACCGGATCACTATGACCTACTTTCGTACCTGCTCGACCTGTCCGTCTCGCAGTTAAGCTGGCTTATGCCATTGCACTAACCTCCTGATGTCCGACCAGGATTAGCCAACCTTCGTGCTCCTCCGTTACTCTTTGGGAGGAGACCGCCCCAGTCAAACTACCCACCAGGCACTGTCCGCGAGCCCGATTCAGGGCCCTGCGTTAGAACATCAAACATACAAGGGTGGTATTTCAAGGACGGCTCCAGCGCAACTGGCGTCACGCCTTCAAAGCCTCCCACCTATCCTACACATGTAGGTTCAATGTTCAGTGCCAAGCTGTAGTAAAGGTTCACGGGGTCTTTCCGTCTAGCCGCGGGTACACCGCATCTTCACGGCGAATTCGATTTCACTGAGTCTCGGGTGGAGACAGCATGGCCATGGTTACACCATTCGTGCAGGTCGGAACTTACCCGACAAGGAATTTCGCTACCTTAGGACCGTTATAGTTACGGCCGCCGTTTACCGGGGCTTCGATCAAGAGCTTCGCTTGCGCTAACCCCATCAATTAACCTTCCGGCACCGGGCAGGTGTCACACCCTATACGTCCACTTTCGTGTTTGCAGAGTGCTGTGTTTTTGATAAACAGTCCCAGCCATCTGGTCACTGCGACTCCCGACTGCTCCATCCGCAAGGGACTTCACTGTCAAGAGCGAACCTTCTCCCGAAGTTACGGTTCTATTTTGCCTAGTTCCTTCACCCGAGTTCTCTCAAGCGCCTTGGTATTCTCTACCCGACCACCTGTGTCGGTTTGGGGTACGATGACTTGTAATCTGAAGCTTAGAGGCTTTTCCTGGAAGCAGGGCATCAATGGCTTCCGCACCGTAGTGCGTTCGTCTCGTGTCTCAGTGTTGTGTCTCCGGATTTGCCTAGAAACACCACCTACGCACTTTCACCAGGACAACCGTCGCCTGGCCCACCTAGCCTTCTCCGTCCCCCCATCGCAATTACAAGTCGTGCAGGAATATTAACCTGCTTCCCATCGATTACGCCTTTCGGCCTCACCTTAGGGGTCGACTCACCCTGCCCCGATTAACGTTGGACAGGAACCCTTGGTCTTCCGGCGAGGAGGCTTTTCACCCCCTTTATCGTTACTTACGTCAGCATTCGCACTTCTGATATCTCCAGCATACCTCTCGATACACCTTCGCAGACTTACAGAACGCTCCCCTACCACTCACACATAAGTGTGAATCCGCGGCTTCGGTGCCTGGTTTGAGCCCCGTTACATCTTCCGCGCAGGCCGACTCGACTAGTGAGCTATTACGCTTTCTTTAAATGATGGCTGCTTCTAAGCCAACATCCTAGCTGTCTGAGCCTTCCCACATCGTTTCCCACTTAACCAGAACTTTGGGACCTTAGCCGGCGGTCTGGGTTGTTTCCCTCTTCACGACGGACGTTAGCACCCGCCGTGTGTCTCCCGGATATTACTTACTGGTATTCGGAGTTTGCATGGAGTTGGTAAGTCGGGATGACCCCCTAGTCCAAACAGTGCTCTACCCCCAGTAGTATTCGTCCGAGGCGCTACCTAAATAGCTTTCGGGGAGAACCAGCTATCTCCGAGTTTGATTGGCCTTTCACCCCCAGCCACAGGTCATCCCCTAACTTTGCAACGTTAGTGGGTTCGGTCCTCCAGTTGATGTTACTCAACCTTCAACCTGCCCATGGCTAGATCACCCGGTTTCGGGTCTACACCTTGCAACTAGACGCCCAGTTAAGACTCGGTTTCCCTACGGCTCCCCTATACGGTTAACCTCGCTACAAAATGTAAGTCGCTGACCCATTATACAAAAGGTACGCAGTCACCCCGAAGGGCTCCCACTGCTTGTACGTACACGGTTTCAGGTTCTATTTCACTCCCCTCACAGGGGTTCTTTTCGCCTTTCCCTCACGGTACTGGTTCACTATCGGTCAGTCAGGAGTATTTAGCCTTGGAGGATGGTCCCCCCATATTCAGACAGGATGTCACGTGTCCCGCCCTACTCGATTTCACTTCAAGGTCGTTTTCATGTACGGGGCTATCACCCTGTATCGCTGGCCTTTCCAGGACCATTCCACTAACTTCCAAGAAACTTAAGGGCTAATCCCCGTTCGCTCGCCGCTACTGAGGGAATCTCGGTTGATTTCTTTTCCTCGGGGTACTTAGATGTTTCAGTTCTCCCGGTTCGCCTCGTTGCACTATGTATTCATGCAACGATACCTAGCTTATGCTAAGTGGGTTTCCCCATTCGGAAATCTGTGAGTAATAGCGTCTCTTACCGACTTCTCACAGCTTATCGCAGGTTAGTACGTCCTTCATCGCCTCTGACTGCCAAGGCATCCACCATGTACGCTTAGTCACTTAACCATACAACCCCAAGAAGTGTCG
>NZ_JAPCJA010000122.1:0-2975 GCF_027707745.1 Aeromonas sp. QDB23 | reverse complement strand
TACCTGAAGCAACACCGCTTATATACCCGCACACTTGGAATTATTTGAGTCTCTAAAAATGAGGGGATCTCTGAGCTATGGGCCATGTCATTTTGAACGAGTTCCACGTTCAACATAAAAATGAATATTTTGTTAGTTACGCAAGGAAATATACCGATTTTCCGATGTTGGTCAGATTGACCAAACGACCAGATGGTAGCTATGAAGCAGGACGCTTCCTGAGAGCATCAGATTTGGTCAATAACATAGGTGAACAGAACAACCCTGAATGGAAGACCATAGCGATTGATGAGGTTTCTGGTGATCTGGTCGCGCCACAAGGGTCGATTGGCTATAGATGGGGAGAGGATGGAAAGTGGAATCTTGAAGAGACCGCTGGGCAGTCCAAGACACCAGTCACTTTGTCTGTTGGAATAAAGGAACCTCAACATTTAGTTGAGGTGGCTTTCCCATATTTTGGTGGATTGGAAAGTGAGCATTTCACACCTGTTGAATTAGAAGAAGTTATCAGAAGAAAAATTCCAGCTAAATCCATCGTGTTGGCAGATGGAAGCCAAGAATTTGTGACCACCGTCTACGATCTCACCGTGGCTAACTATGGTGTAGAAAGAGGGTTTGATGACCCTAGCAGCGCACATACCTATAAGGAAGTGAAGGCATATTCACCCGCTTGGGCAGAAAAAATAACGGGTGTACCACAAGATGAGATTATCCGCATCGCTCGTGAGTTTGCTGACAATGCAGCCAAAACACATGGGCGCTCAATGATCATCGTTGGTGCAGGCATGAACCACTGGTATCACATGGATATGAATTACCGTGGTTTGATTAACATGCTGGTATTCTGTGGTTGCGTAGGACAGAGCGGTGGTGGATGGGCTCACTACGTAGGGCAAGAGAAGCTTCGTCCCCAGACGGGCTGGCAACCGTTGGCATTTGGCCTAGATTGGCAAAAGCCTCCACGCCACATGAATGGTACGTCTTTCTTCTATAACCACTCTAGTCAATGGCGATATGAGAAGTTAGATGCCCAAGAATTGCTTTCACCTTTAGCTGATGCAAGTAAATATAGTAAGCATCTCATTGATATGAACGTGAAAGCAGAGCGGCTGGGTTGGCTTCCTTCAAGCCCTCAGCTGAATACTAATCCACTGAGTATTGCTGAACAGGCAAAAGCGCTTGGGGTAAGCCCTGTAGAGTTCACGGTTAACTCGCTGAAGGACGGCAGTATTCGTTTTGCTGCTGAGTGTCCCGAAGATCATTATCCACGCAATATGTTTATTTGGAGATCAAACCTTCTTGGGTCTTCAGGTAAAGGTCATGAATACATGCTCAAGTACCTGTTGGGCACAGAACATGGCATTCAAGGAAAAGATCTCGGCTCATTCAGTGATAGCAAACCATCTGAAGTTGATTGGAAAGATACCCCAACCCAAGGCAAGCTTGATCTCGTTGTGACTCTAGATTTTCGGATGTCGAGTACCTGTCTGTTTTCAGACATCGTGTTGCCTACTGCAACCTGGTATGAAAAAGATGATATGAATACCTCGGATATGCATCCATTCATCCATCCATTGTCAGCAGCTGTAGATCCAGCCTGGGAAGCAAAATCCGACTGGGAAATTTATAAGGCAATTGCAAAAGCGTTTTCTGAGCTCTGTAAAGGACATCTTGGCGTTGAAACCGATGTGGTTACATTGCCAATGCAGCATGACTCTCCAGCAGAAATAGCCCAAGCGTTTGAAGTAAAAGACTGGAAATTGGGTGAATGTGATCTCATTCCAGGAAAAACTGCACCACATATAATGACCGTTGAGCGCGATTATCCTAACACCTACGCAAGATTTACATCGTTAGGCCCACTCCTTGATAAGCAAGGAAATGGTGGCAAGGGTATTAATTGGAACACAGAAACCGAAGTAGACCTTCTTAAAAAACTTAACTACACACACCATGATGGCGCGAATGCTGGGCGGCCAAAGATTGACACTGCAATTGATGCGGCTGAAGTAATTCTTACTTTAGCCCCAGAGACTAATGGTCATGTGGCTGTTAAGGCTTGGAATGCATTAAGTAAGCTGACTGGCCGAGAACATGCACATCTTGCTATCAACAAGGAAGAGGAAAAAATTCGTTTCCGTGACATTCAGGCTCAGCCGAGAAAAATCATATCTAGCCCAACATGGTCTGGTTTGGAAGACGAGCATGTCTCGTATAACGCAGGTTATACAAACGTTCATGAGCTAATTCCATGGCGAACCATTACTGGTCGTCAACAGCTGTATCAGGATCACCAATGGATGCGTGATTTTGGCGAAAGTCTCATTTCATATCGACCACCAATCAATACCCAGACTATTAAAAATATTATGGGTAAGAAGGGTAACGGTAACAAAGAGAAAGCTCTGAACTGGATCACTCCGCACCAGAAATGGGGTATCCACTCAACATACAGCGAAAACTTGTTGATGCTTACACTGTCTCGGGGTGGGCCAATTGTTTGGATAAGTGAAGATGATGCTAAAGATCTAAAAATTGAGGATAACGACTGGATAGAGGCATTTAATATCAATGGTTCATTAACTGCTCGTGCAGTGGTGAGTCAGCGCGTCCCTGCTGGAATGGTAATGATGTATCACGCTCAAGAGCGCCTGGTGAATATTCCAGGCTCCGAAATAACAGGACAACGTGGTGGGATTCATAACTCCGTTACTCGTGTCTGTCCTAAACCAACTCATATGATTGGCGGATATGCACATCAGGCTTATGGGTTCAACTATTATGGCACAGTGGGCTCTAACCGTGATGAGTTTGTTGTCGTCCGCCGCATGAATCAGGTTAAATGGCTTGATGACGAAAATAATGACTATACACAGGCTGACAATATGTACAGTAACAAGGTAACCGTTCACCGGGACGGTGTTGACAGCACCAACTCCTCCGGGAACGGGTAGTCGGTTTTCTCGATGCAGGAC
>NZ_JAPCJA010000121.1:0-3110 GCF_027707745.1 Aeromonas sp. QDB23 | reverse complement strand
GGATCGAGCGGGGGGCAAGCGATAGCGCGCCAGTTCGGGGCACCCTGCCTACGCATAATCACCCCCCCCCCACAAATAGCCAAAGCCGTCTGTTTGAGCCCCGCAGGGCCGACACTTGTTAACCTTCCAGCGAAGCGGAAGGTTAACAAGTAAAGTCGGTTACTTTACTTGTGGAAAACGCAAGCAGGCTGCTACATTTGAGCCCAGATAACAGGAGCCAAAAACAGGGGGCACGATGTATCAGTTTGCGCACATAGACTCATACGCACGGAAGCCAAAACAGGGCACTCGAAGCGCTAAGGACATAGCCAACGAAGCAGAGAGGCACCCTGATCACGTCAGCCATTTGACCGCCCAAAGGATAACACCGCAGGAGCCGATCAGGGTCTTTGGCTGCTCCCCCTCCGATGCTGTAAAACAGGCCGAGGCATGGGGAGAACAAGCCAAAGACGTGAAAGGCCGGAAACTGCGCATAGATGCCCCTGTGCTGCTCGCTGGCGTTATCAGCTACCCGAGAGAGGGGGAAGACTGGCAGGAGTTCAAGGAGACGGCCCTAGAGTGGCTCAAGGGCGAATACGGGGACAATCTTGTATCTGTCGTGGAGCACCAAGACGAAAAGCACCCTCACCTTCACTTCTACGCCGTCCCAAAGCCAGGTCAAGCGTTCAACGACATCCACGGGGGCAGAGCAGCATCGGCGGAGGCCAAGCGCAAGGGCGAGCCGAAAGCCGCCCAGCTGCGAGCACACAACAAAGCGATGCGGGCTTGGCAGGATCGTTTATATACGGGCGTGTGCCGGAAGTTCGGCATGGCGCGACTCGGTCCCAAGCGCCAGCGCTTGACCCGATCTGAATACATGTCGCGGCAACTTGTGGAAAAGGCCCTCGGCATAGCCGAACGGGCAGGCGCGGCCAAGCCCCTGTTAACAAAGCAGCAGAAGGATGATCTCATGGGTGTTGTGGAGGGCCGAGAAGTGGGTCTGTTCAGCAAAGAACGGATGTACTCGGAGGAGGAGCTTCTGGATCTCGGCCAACGCGCCATAGAGACGGGCATCTCGCTGCAAATGACTATGCAGGGGGACGCAGCGGCAAAGGCCGCCAAAGAGCTGGCAGAGCGCCAGATCAAAGTGGACGAAGTGACACGCCGAACCAAGGCGGAAGCGGAGGGGATGGCCGCCAGACTGGCCCAGAAGGATCGGGAGCTGGAAGCCTATCGAGCAGCCCTTAAGGAGAAAGAGAACGTGCTGGCCATGTCGGAAGTCGAGCGCCAGAAGCAGGCCGCTGAGATCCAGAAGCTGGAGGGCTACAGAAATGCGCTGTCCGATCAGCTTAACGAGGCCGAAGAACAGTTGCGCGAGCTGAAGCCCGAGCAGTACCAAAGGCCGCGCCCATGAAGGCTTGGCACGTAGCGGCGCTGTTCGCCGCAGTGTTCTTCCTGAAAGGGGCGGTGACTGCCTCGGGAGGCTGGTTTATGGGCCTGCTTGGGCTGCATGACTTCTTTGGCTGGGAGGCCCCCTCATACTTCGAAGGCGCTGCATGGATGGCGGCCTTTGCCGCCCTGCTGCGTTGGGCTCGACCCTAGCGGCTGCTGAGGTCTATCTCGATGCGGCGAAAGCCAATGCCGTTGGCCGTGTTGGCGGCTGCATCGATCGAGGAGAAGACCCGCCATCCGCCGCGCTGCCGTTCGATGACTTCATCCCCCCCCTTACCGAAGCGTACCAGGTGAAGATGGAACCCCGCCCCCATTGGGGTGGGGACGATCATCGCCTTGGAGAATCCGCCCATGTCGAAAATGGTCTTGGCCTCTTTTTCCTGCATCATCAAATCCCCTATTTGAAAAATCAAATCGATAATTTGATTTTACCCTCTTGGGGGGTGCAGTCAATCACTTTGGCAATATGATTCGTCAAATCGCTAAAATGATTTTCAATCCAGCTCAAGGCCCAAGGCAATGAGGCATTCCCGCCACTTCTGGGCCTCCAAATCGAAGTTGAGCAGGCCACCTTCAACGCTGATCCGGCTCCCCAAATCGAGCAGCTGCATGGCCGTCATGTCGCACAGGCGCTGGCCGCATGCGTCCAGTAGCCAGATGCAATCCCCATCGACCTCAATCCCGTGCTTGTCGAACCTCATACGTACCTCCGGCCAGAACCAAACCTAACCCGCTTCCGTGGATAACTGCTGCCGCCCACAAGCCGAACCGATGGCATGTGGACGGACGGGCGCAGTTACCCACCTCGCCAAGATCATCTCTCTTTTTTTTTTTTTGAAAGAAAAGGGCGTAAGACACCGGCTCTCCTATCTTTCGCTGCGCTTCAAGATAGGCTCGCCCTCCTGCCTTTTTACGTCATTTTTGACGTAGTTCGGCTGGATGGATCGCCTTGCTCAGGACTATCGAGGCGGCTGGCTGCCGCTCCCCCTCACGCGCTCCTGAGACACACCGCGCCATTCTGCACCTGCTTCAGTCCCCACCTGTGGGCCGGACTGCCGCGCCGTTTTTATCGAGCTGGCCGTGGTTGGTTCCCCGTTGCGCTCGGTGCTGGTGCCCCAAGGTTGCGAGCCCTGGGAGGCTATGGTGCGCGTCGCACGCTGGGCCGTGTGTGAGGTTTCCCCGTTCGGCCCGACCCCTGCACCTGCTCGACAACATCAACATGCTTCCAATTCGAGCGGGTACGACTATGCGCCATTGGCAGAGGCCAACGGGTAACAGGGTTCGGGACGGGATTTCGCTTGAAGACACGGCGGGACGCCGCTAAACTTGACTGGAATTCGGTAGCTGCTTCCGTCCCGAAGCTGTTACCCGGTACAGAGAGCTCCAACTCAAAGTACCTTCGAACAAACCGCCCGCCAGGGCGGTTTTTTCGTTTACGGGCATCAGCTTACTCTGGCCCGTGATCATGGATCAAGCAGCTTTTCGATCACTACGGGATCACAACACCCGCCAAATTCGGTAACTGTTACCGCAACCCCCCTCCCAAATCCGCCATAAAAATAGGCCCGCTCGATCCGTTCCGGTCGGCTGGCCGACCGGAACGGATCGAGCGGGGGGCAAGCGATAGCGCGCCAGTTCGGGGCACCCTGCCTACGCATAATCACCCCCCCCCCACAAAT
>NZ_JAPCJA010000120.1:0-3190 GCF_027707745.1 Aeromonas sp. QDB23 | reverse complement strand
CTGCCGCGCTGCGCTTGGCTGCTGGCTTGTTCGGTGAGTCGAAAAGATGCCTCCCCTCAAAGCTCAGCTTCTGCTCGAAGAATCCCTGTCCGCATACTTTCCGGAAATGGTGTTCACAGATTCCGGAATCACTGTTCAACTTCACCGGAATACGCAATATGGGGGGATTACCCCTGAAGCGCAGTGCTGGGTTATTGTTCTTTCATCCTTTGTTCTTTCATCCTCTTGGCGAAGTTCCTTACCCCATTGTCGAGAGCAGACATCGATCTTGTAAAGACATCTTTGAAGTCCTCTGGGCGCCTAACAAAAAGATCGATGCTCACCCAGACATCGTTTTCAACAGTAAATACCTTTGAGACTTTTGATATGGCGTTAGCATCGCTTGCAGCCATGAGAACCTGTGACCGCTCCTTATCACTCTCGATCTGCCAAATGTTTGCGAGAACAATACGGAAGAACTCCGGGTCTCCTTCATTTACATCAATATAGTAGACCTTTCCATCCCTCTTGAATCTAACATCGCCATCGCTATCTATTTCGGGTTTATACTCTTCGTATGTCAAGTAGCTCATGTAGAGTTGTTGGAGTTCAGCCTTGTTCGGAGTTTGCTTATTGGTACCCTGTGCGCTCACGCTAGGCACCGCCAGTAGGATTCCAAATGTTAATGCTATACATACCATCACCATGTTTCTCATCGACACTCTCATTTTAAATCTCCTTTCCCCGTTGATGTACTCGCAAGGCAGTGAGCGGGGATTTCTCGTTGCCGAACGTTTAGTTAAGGGGCAGGCTTTAGGCAAGGTGTGAATCGCCCCCACTTCCCTAGATACCTCATAGCCTTAAAATGAGCCAACCAATCGTAACCCGCACCAGGTAGTAGTGCTTCAACATGGCCCATGCGCCATTTCATCCAAATAGCAGTATCAACACCACCAACCAATAAAGGCGCAAGGCAAACTGTTTAAGCCAAATGGTCATAAAAGTCAGTTGGCAAAGTACCTGCAACAAATGCCACAGCAGCGTGCGTAAGGTTAAGCTCATCACTAACCGAAGTTGCGCCAGCGAATCGGGCTGGATGCGTAACAAGGTAGAACGTGAGCGAGGTGACATCATGGCTGCCATACCTGCTGTGAGTACAACTGCCATACTGTTAGGCAAGGCGCTTTACCTTGATAACAGCGCAAGCAATGATGATTTTTGCCTGAAATGTCACTCAACTGAGGCTCTAGAGCAGCCTGTTGCCGCAAGTACTGTACGCTGCGCGGCATGATGGCTTTATCGTCAGGGTAGTAATCAATATCGTCGATTTGTTGCAACCGCGTTTCGGCGTACGCCACGGTCTCGGTTTTATCTAAACCAAACAGTGTAATAAAGCCCAAATACTCATCGATATGCGCGATGATGTTCTCTTGCCATATGCGGCCATCGAGCAGTTCAAATCGGATCACCTGCGGCCACACCTTGGCGGCACTTTGCACATCACCGCGCCCCAGGTATTGATCGATTTGGTGCTCTAACAGCAGAGCAAAAAAGTCATCAATAACAATGCCTTTACCGCTGCCATTGTCGGTAAGGTAGATCGGCACAGCCGTGAGGGAGTCATCATTCTTTACCCGCTTCGCCCATTGCAAGCAGTGCTGTTGGCTTGGCCAATCTGCCCACGGCCACCAAGGCTGGCTCGCTTTTAGCTGATGATCCAACTGCTGAAACTGTTCAAGCTGTTTTGCCATACGTTTTTTCAGCCAAGCACTAAAGGTGATGCTTTGCTCAGCAGTGCTGCTTTGCAATAGCGTTTGCAACTCGCCACGTAAAAAAGGCCGATCCTGCTTAAAACGAAAGCGTTCGTTCAGCAGTGCAAGGCGGTTTTGTAGATAAGCCTGCTGTGAAAACTCGTTTTGATTTTGCAGCACTTCTTGCAATAGCTGATTATCGTAAGCGAGATAAGGCAAGGGCCAATCGTCATCACCTTGGCACTGTGACAGCGCATACTGTATCTAAGTTGATGAACAACGCGCTGTCGCAGCTGTAAGCCGATCAATAACAAAAGCTTGAAAATTAATTTGCCATATTGTTTTCACACATTTGCACAATGGCATTAATAACATCTGAAAACCCTCCATTTATAACATCTAAGTCCGAACCACAGGCTCTAGAAAGCCAAGTGCCATCATTTATAGAGCCTATAGAGCCTCCGCAATTACTAGAATGTCCATTTATTCCTGTTGAACTGTATGAACCTATCCATAGCGTATAACAACTGCCATCATAATCAATAGTCGCCCAGATATTTTCACCATCTGAAAGTTTAATGTTAGTATTTTCCCAAACGCGCTCAGCGCTTGCGTAGTTACTGACTATCATTGCTGATAAAAACACTGCAAGAAAAAATTTCATTTTCACCATTAATTCTCCTAACTAAGTTGAAAAACACATTTTAGACACTGACTGTCGATATACCTAACATCGAAAACGATGCTTAAAAAACTGCAAAAAATCAATTAAAGTATAGTTAAGTAAACCACGCACCACGTAAGAACACCACATATAGAATAAAAGATATAGCCCCCGAAACTCCCTGGTTACTTTATTTCACGATGCAGACAAACAGGCCCATTGGTGTGACACCTCTTTCTTGAATTCTCTACAACTAGTCATTGCCATAACAACACCTATAATTATCACTCCATAAACGCATGGGTCAAAATAATCACTGCATTACATCATTAAATATCCTCGTTGCTTACTGCCTTCCGCCAACATCACATCGACGATGCCTTGGAAAAAAGCCTTTATCTAACTAAAATACTATATATTCCTTTAATATTTCCATTCTTGGATTTCTCTTTGAGTAAACAAATTAAAGGATGTATGCCGCGGCCACAACCCGCTTGGCGTAAGAGTGCAAAAGATTGGCGTATAAGTACGAGTTAGCCGTACTTTGATTATTTCAGGTAACAGCAGCAAGGGCGGGCAATAGACTCATTACTGGCTACGTGTTGCATGGAGAGCCCTCAGTGAGGTGATGATGCTCATGAATGCGGCGACAAAAAGACTCGCTCAGAGCCACCCAGGTGCGCCTGGAATGTAGCTTTGCGTGTGGCTGAGAAACGCCGCCCCCGGTGTCAGAATAGTTGTCGCCTAATCTGAATAATCTAAATGTGAAGACCGGGGGCGGATAAAGAGTGTCGAA
>NZ_JAPCJA010000119.1:0-3218 GCF_027707745.1 Aeromonas sp. QDB23 | reverse complement strand
TGTAACACTCAATACACAGTGTCATTGCTCGATGTGTCTGTGAGGCTCGATGAAAGTGGCAGGCGGCTGGTTGAGCGCCTTGCTCGGATCACTCTGGAAGCCGATTATTCGAACGATGCACAGGATCGGGCGCTCCAACGCCTTCGGGCGCTCGGGCTCATTTGCTGATCGAGGACAGACGACCAATGCCACCATTGTTGGTGGCATTTTTATACCTGATTATCCATGCCCTTCATACTGATAGCGCAATATCAGACATAAAAACACTGTATCTGCAACAACACGGGGTAGTTAATTATACATATACGCATGATTAGCTTATGCATATATGTAAACGATGAGACATATCAACATAGTACTAAGTCACCACAATAATATAGGTATGGTAATCCCCCCATTTTTAGGAGCATTCAAAAGTAGAGGTCATGCAGCCTTTGCCAGATGCTGTTTCGGTGTGTAGCCATCTAGCGCCATATTGGGCCGTTCATGGTTATAAACCCACAGCCATTGCGTTGCAAATTCTTGTAGTTCCTCCAGTGTGCCAAACAGGTGATGAGCCAACCAATCGTAACGCACCGTTCTGTTAAACCGCTCTATGTACGCGTTCTGCTGGGGATTGCCAGGTTGGATATACCCCAAGGTGATCCCCTGTTTCATCGCCCACTCCTTGAGCTCCTCGCTGATATATTCCGGGCCATTATCACACCGGATCATCGCTGGTTTGCCACGCCACTCGATCACCTGCTCCAGGGCTCGCTTGACCCGCGAGGCAGGCAATGAAAAATCAACCTCTATGCACAGCGCCTCGCGATTAAAGTCATCGATCACATTAAACAGTCGCACCGACCGACCATCACTGAGCTGGTCATGCATAAAATCCATCGACCAGCACTGATTGGGCTTGTCTGGCACGGCCAATGCGTCCGGCTTTTCACGCACCAATCGCTTCTTGGGTTTGATCCGCATGTTCAGTTCAAGCTCCCGATAAATCCGGTAGACCCGCTTATGGTTCCAGCCAAACCCTTTGACATTGCGTAGATAGAGGAAGCAGAGGCCAAAGCCCCAATTACGCTGGCTGTCGGTGATACGCAGCAACCAATCCGCAATAAGCAGGTTTTCATCGGCAAGCACGGGTTGATAGCGATAACAGCCTTCGCTGACCTTGAAGATGTTGCAGGCTAGCCTGATTGAGATGGCAAAGTGTGAAATCGCTTTGGTAGCCATCTCCCTGCGGGCAGATGGCGTTACCACTTTTTTGCCATGGCCTCGGCGATGATCTCGGCCTTGAGGCGCTCCTCGGCATACATTTTCTTGAGGCGACGATTTTCCTCTTCCAGCTCTTTGAGGCGAGCCATGAGGGAGGCGTCCATGCCACCGAATTTGGAGCGCCACTTGTAGAAAGTAGCGGAGCTGATGCCATGCTCACGGCACAGCTCGGGGACGGGTGAACCGGACTCGGCTTGCTTGAGAATGGCGATGATTTGGGCATCGCTAAAGCGTGATGTTTTCATGTAGAACCTCCTGCGTTCAAGATACGAGAAAATTCTACTTATGAGCACCCCAGTTTTTCGGGGGGATTACCTGATGATTTCTATTTTCAAAAAATCACACCAAGCCTTTTTGTTAAACGTAAAACACTAGTTTTTGGCGAAATTGCAAAGCTTGAGCAAAACCAAACACGATTAGTAATAAATTCACTGCCTGATGCCGTATATTTTAAAGCGGCAGATACCTTGATTTTTAGAAATCTGGCAACCATTTCAAGTATCTTCACTGGAATTGACGAGCTGTATAAAGAAGCGACCAACGAGGAAGTGGAGCAGTTTTTAGATGAGCCATTCATCGAATTGAGTGATGACTACAGCCTGGATAAGGTTTCAAAACCAAATCGCAAACGTATTGGTCTTGCCATGGCAACGCTTGAGGCCATGTCAGCTGATGATAAAGCCAATATGCTCGATTACATCGACGGCTATTGTGGCGAGCAGATGCTAAAACTCGACAGAGAAAAGCAGAAATTTGAAATATCAAATGATGATGAGTTGAAAATTCTACTATACGGCATTGAGCAGCGTTTTTATACGACTCCTTTTAGCCATGAAAAAAGGCTTGCTAACTCGGTTCTGGCCATCAATTAATGAGAGTTCGATTTTCCCGTGACGTACCATTTTTTAAATGATACGTCACGATATAATTGTCTTTATAAAGCTACGTTTTGGGTAAATCTCTTCAACTGACTAAAATTGCAGCCAGTTGTGAGCCTAATAGATCTGCCATCTACCTTGCTTGGTAAATCGCCACGTAGACATAGCCATGGCTACCGAGGGTATCGGCTTCGCAGGTGAAACCACCGTGATGGACGGTGATACGTTGCTGGCGCTGAGCATCCAGTTCGCCTGTCAGCAATTTGGCCTCCAGTTCCTTGACGATGCTCGGGAAGCCAACTTCAAGCTGGTCGATAGCTTCCTCCTCCCATTCACCAATCAATGAGGCCCGATCTGACAAAAAGTGCAGCCGGTGATGCTCTTGAATAAGACGGGCACCAAAGCGCGGTGTAACGGTATGAGGCAAGCCCCACTGTGCAAAAATCCGATTGGGGTGCTCTGGCGCTACGGGGTGTTGGTTGTTGGTGTGTGTGGTTTTCGTGGTCATGATTAGCGATACCTCAATTGGATGTGGATGATGGTGCCTGGCACGTTGTGGCGCAGGCGTAGTCTGGCTAGGTGCTCGGGCAGGTCTGTCAGGCTTGCCAGTCGCCCTCGGTAGAGCCGGGAGAGATTGACGTAGTCAGGGTGACTCACGGTGATGGTCACCTGATGCCCTAGCTGCCAGCGGCCAAACAGGCGTGCTTTGGCCTCTTTGATGGTGGTGATGCCGGGGGCGGGTAGCATTTGCCGGTTTCGCAGATGCAGTTTGTTTAGCTCGGGGGCATAGCGATGCACCTCGAGCCCTGTGATAAGACGGGTCATGTTCGGTGACTCCAATGATGCAAAGGGCCAGCCTGTGAGGGCTGGCCCTTTATGCTGTTTGTGGATGAGCGATGAGATGTTCGCGGTGGCTAGCCGTTGTAAAACAAGATGTAGTTCACTCCTGCCTGCAGGGCGGCAGTGAGTAAGAGTTGCAGTGCTGGCGGGATGGCATTAGATTGGCCCCTTGAAGATCCAGACACTTCGCCCCTCTTAACTTAAGAGGTAGTCTTGGAGCTATGTTCAGTACTA
>NZ_JAPCJA010000118.1:0-3239 GCF_027707745.1 Aeromonas sp. QDB23 | reverse complement strand
ATGGGGTTCTAGGGATTTTCCGTCCAAAAACGACAAAGTGCTCTGGAGGCCGCGCCGTCCGTGGCCTCCAGAGGGGTATTACTTTTCGCTGACGGGTAAATATCCCTCGATTGAGCGCATAAGCTCCTCCAGATCTGGCAATTTTTCGCTCAATTCGAAGTGGTAAGTCCCCTTGAGGTTAATGTTGTGCCAGGCCACAGGGGATGCCTGTTTGACGATATCTATTCTCTTGGTATCTCCTTGGTATTCGAAGCTGGTCAACAGCTGGCTGAGTATCCTGGAGTTGAAGTAAACGATGGCATTGGTGACCAGGCGAGCGCACTCATTCCATAGCTGGATTTCTTCGTCTGAACTGCCCCGGAACTGATCCCCATTGACGCTGCTCACGGCCCGACGCAGTTGGTGATAGGCCTCTCCCCGGTTCAGCGCGCGCTGAACATAGTTTCTTAAACTGGCATCATCGATGTAGCACAGTAGATAATTCGCTTTCACCAGGCGATTGTATTCCGTCAGGGCTTCCAGCAGCGGGTGATTGCGCTTGTACTCCGAGAGCTTTCTCACCAAGGTGGCTTGCGTTGTTTTCCGCTGCTTAAGTGATACTGCAATCCGTTGGATGGTATCCCAGTGCTGCGCAATACGATGGGTATTGATTGGCTTTTTTAAGCACAGCTGAATTCGGTGTTCTTTGTCTTCCTTGACATCAAACATGTCATTGATCACTTTGCCAACCTGGGCATAGCGTGGGGCAAACTGGTATCCGAACAGATCCAGTAACGCGAAGTTCACATGGTTCACCCCATGGGTATCGGTTGAGAGCACATCCGGAATGATGTCTGACGTATTGCTCATCAACAAATCAAAGATGTAGTGCGATTCATGTTCGTTGGCGCCGATCACTCTGGCGTTGATCGCAGCGTGATTGGCGATCAAGGTCATGGCAGAAACACCTTTTTGAGTGCCAAAGTACTTCGACGAATAACGGGTTTTGAAGGTCTCGCGCCGGGCTTCGAACTTTTGACCATCGGCACTGGCGTGGATCACATCTTCCTGGATGTTGTAGTACCGGAAGATGGGTAGCTTGGCTGTCGCGTTATTGATGTTGTCGTTAGCAGCATTCAATGTTTCCAGGCGAAGATAGTTCGCCTGGATAGTGCTGAGCTGATCATAGGTACGATCAGAGATCTGTGCCATGCCGTAAATGCCTTGATTGGTTGCATTGCCGACCAGAATTGCCAACAGGTCATATTCATGGGAACGGCTTCTGGATTGGGAACCCAGCACATGAGCGAAGCAGTCAATGAAACCGGTGTCACGATCAACCATGCGCAGTACATCCGCAATCCCCGTTGTGGGAATTTGCTGGAAGAAGGGATTGTTGACCAGATGATGTTTGCTGGCCGAAGGCAGGCGCCAGAAGCGTTTACCCTGCGGATTACGCAAGATGATATTCCGGTTGTCTTCCTGTTCAAGATATTCGCCGACTTCGTACAAACGGGTATCCAATTCCATGGCCATCTGTTTGATCAGCTTTTCAGGCTCCTCCGCTAATTTTGTAAAATGGCTCTGTTGAAGCAGCGTATATTTGTTTTTTCGCCAATGTTCCCCGTCGATCAGGTCGGCGTCGAGTGCCCGGTATTTAGTGATATCAGGCAGCGTCAGCTGGCCATTCAGGCGATCAGGAATCTGTTGATAGAGGAACCACTCATAACGATCGATCAGGATATTCCCTTCACCATCCAGCAGGAATTCACGTGATTTTTTGGAAAGGAGTCTGGTGTCGGCAGTTTGCAACTGAGCGTCCTGGCCGTTGAGTTCGTTTTGTGTTTTCGCCAAGGCGGCCGCTAAGTGCTGGGTGCCGTCGCAGCCTTCGAAGCGCAGACATAGGAACAACTCTCGCAGCAAACCTTTCCGCAGACTTTCTTTCTCGTCGCAGTACTGCCACATGGCTTCATCGACCGATCGTCGCTGCTCGTTCAGGAAGAGACATACAGATTCCAGATCCCTTTTGGTCAGCAGGCTCAGTGCTTGCTGTCTTACTGTTGCAAACGGTAGTTGCAGATCAATGCTGTCATCAATGAACAGGTGCAGTACTTCAGCTGCCTTGCTGACATTTTTAGCTGCTTTTTGCCAATCCTTAAACACCGCTTCCTGCGCATAATCCTTTGCCTTCTGTTTGGTCTGTCTGACATGATGCACAAAGCCATCGGCAATACGTTCCAGCGCTTGCTGCCATCGCGTTTGAAGATAGCACAATAAATACAGCCATTGGCTGCCTACGGTTTGACGTTTCAGTTTGGCACCGTAGTAGTCGACTTTCTCTGCCAGGTGTTGCAGATTTTTCTGCGACAGTGATAGCGTGCTCAACAGCAGATCCACTTCCGGCATCCAATGCTGGATATGGCGATAGACAATCAGTTCTTTCTCCAACTCGGTTCCGGTGAAGTTACGAGCCGATTGTCGCAACTGTCGGAACGGCAGTGGACCTGTGCCGTTCACGAGCTCCGCCAGTGCTTGCTTAAGACCGCGTGACATTGCACGCTCAAGGTGCGCGGCCATGTGTTCCTGTTCGTCTCCCACCACCTGACTGATGATCTTTTGCAGCGTGCTGTAGGCAGGGATTGCGATCTTCTGCCCCGAACAATATTCAATGGCCGCATCGAAGAGGTGCCTAGGCGCTGTCCAGGCTCTGGCTTGCTGGGATAAGTAATCTCTCAACGCCGCTCCATGGTCTTTGACATTCCAGCGCTGGTAGTTGCAGAGCTGGAAAACACGTTGGTAAATCCGTTCGTTCTCTTTTGGCGTGAGATTAAAGGGTCTACAGCCTGGGCCTGGTAGAACGGTTTGATAAACGTATTTGAGGTCCTGCTTGATCTGATGAAAGCCGGGATTCAGCACCACCGGCTTGGCTTTGAAATAGCCCAGCAGTACCACCAGCATGTAACGCTGGCCCCGATGACGGAGGCTTTTAGCGATCGCCAGTTCCTTATCGTTCAGCGAGAAAAAGAAGCGTTGGTCGGCGGAGGTGAAAGCGGGGGGTCCATATAACTCATCTTGTTCTGCCTCGGACAAGATTTGGACACGTTCTTCGAATGCCATGGATTTAGCCCAAAAAGACTAAATCTTACTCAAACAGAGCCCAAATAGGGATCTCGAAAAAAGTAATACCCCTCTGGAGGCCACAGACGGCGGGGCCTCCAGAGCACTTTGTCGTTTTTGGACGGAAAATCCCTAGAACCCCA
>NZ_JAPCJA010000117.1:0-3383 GCF_027707745.1 Aeromonas sp. QDB23 | reverse complement strand
ATACCCCTCTGGAGGCCGCGGACGGCGTGGCCTCCAGAGCACTTTGTCGTTTTTGGACGGAAAATCCCTAGAACCCCTATATGGGACGCTGACCGGGATTGAAACCATGACCGAACATAAGGCCGAACGTGCTCCCTGGGGAGACTTCCCGGCAGTAGTGAGGAACGGCGATCTAAAGGATCTCTCTAAAGAACCTGAATACGAAGCCGCCAAACATGGCGACCACAAGGCGATGAGCTATAAGCGCATGAAGCCGGCCGAGGACGAATTGCATTGCGAGATCAAGGCGCTGCTTGATCGCGCCAAGGCTACCGACGACCAGGAGCGTAACGAGCCGGAGCTGGACATTCCTGCCGAGATTTCTCGCCGCGAGAAGCGCCTGGAGGCGATCCAGGCGGCAAAGGCGCGCCTGGAAGCGCGCCAGCGTGAAGCGGACCAGGCCCGGGGGCGCAGCGAAGACGATGGCCGCCGGCCTCGCCATCCGGATGGCTCGGACAAGGGCGGTGGCTCGTACAAACGCGAGTTTGGTGTGCCGGATGACCGTGATCAGGAAAGCTTCACCGATCCGGACAGCCGGATCATGAAACACGCCGGTGGTGGCTCCGAGCAGAGCTACAACGGGTACACAGCGGTCGATGCCGAGCACCAGATCATCGTGGCGGCGGAGTTGACCAACTGCGCCGCGGACAGTCAGGCGCTGCTGGGCATGCTGGCAGCAGTTCAGGCCAACACCGGAGAAATGCCGGCCCAGACGCTGGCGGATGCGGGATTCCGTAGTGAGGCTGTTCTGGCAAAGGTCGCCGATCACCACGGCGATGTCATCGTTGCCCTCGGCCGCGAGGGACGTGAAGATGCCAAGGTCAATGCCAAGACCCATCCGCATACGGCGGCGATTGCGGCGAAATTGAAAACGGAGCAAGGCGATGCAGCTTACCGCCGGCGCAAGTCGATCGTGGAGGCTCCGAATGGTTGGATCAAGGCGGTGATGGGATTGCGTCAGTTCAGCATGAGGGGCCTGGACAAGGTGCAAGCCGAGTGGAAGCTCGTCTGCATGGCGCTAAATCTGAGGCGAATGGCGTATCTGTGAGGGCGAAGGTTAAATGGGGCGGCTCAAATGCACCCCAGTCGTCATAACACGCCGCGCGCCGCAAGATTGGTATCCTTGGCGCCGACGCCTTGCCAATTGCAGAGAGCGCCGCCGCCATCGTCAGTGCTCTACAGAAAACCGGTCACACGGCTCTGCCGCGCAGACTCCTAGCCTAAATGTGACAGTGGTTGGTAATCCATGCCGCCCGCAAGGGCGGCGGTGGTGGGCCAATAGATGATTTTCAGAGCCTTACTGCCCGTTGACGCCCAATCCCTCGAGCGCGAGTCTAGCCGCAGCGGCGATGACGGCCTCGCTGTGCTTGTCATCCTTGTTAGGCGCCCGGGTGTAGACGGCCAACACAATAGGTGCGCGCCCAGTGGGCCAGACGACGGCATAGTCATTTGCCGTGCCATACACTCCGCAGGTTCCGGTTTTGTCTCCGACTGCCCAGTCTGCCGGCACCGCCGCGCGGATGCGGTGGTTGCCGGTCGTGTTTCCCTTTAGCCAATCAACAAACTGCTGCCGCTGCGGCGCAGCCAGTGCAGAGCCCAGTGTCAGTTTTTGTAAGCTTTCCGTCACGGCGCGCGGCGATGAGGTATCGCGCGCATCGCCTGGGATGGCGGAGTTCAGCTCCAGCTCCCAGCGGTCCAGACGGAACGTGGTATCGCCGATAGAGCGCATGAAGGCCGTCAGCCCGGCCGGGCCGCCCAACTCCTTCAGCAACAAATTGGCGGCGGCGTTATCACTGTATTGCACGGCGGCCGCGGACAGCTCCGCCACCGTCATGCCTGTTGTCAGATATTTTTCCGAGATGGGTGACCACGGAACCAGCGCATTTTTGCCGTAACGGATGGGTGTGTCCAGCAAGCCGGCCTGCTGCTGGCTGCGAGCCAGCACAGCGGCAGCAAGAAAGCCCTTGAATGAGCTGCACAGTGGGAAGCGCTCCTCAGCGCGGTAACTTACAGTTGCGCCTGAGCCGGTATCCATCGCGTACACACCGATGGAGCCGCCAAAGTCCTGTTCGAGTTTAGCGAATGGTTCCGCGACGAGGTTGGTCAGCGCGGTGGCAGAAAAGCCAGCCAGCGGCCATGAGAGACAAGACAGCAGAACTAGACGGCGATACAGTGACATCAACGATATTCCTTGTTTGAAGGTGGAGCTAGGTGTAGCGGCCGGATGTAATCAGGCCGCTACAGCTGGGATTAGGGGTCTGACGCTCAGTGGAACGAAAACTCACGTTAAGGGATTTTGGTCATGAGATTATCAAAAAGGATCTTCACCTAGATCCTTTTAAATTAAAAATGAAGTTTTAAATCAATCTAAAGTATATATGAGTAAACTTGGTCTGACAGTTACCAATGCTTAATCAGTGAGGCACCTATCTCAGCGATCTGTCTATTTCGTTCATCCATAGTTGCCTGACTCCCCGTCGTGTAGATAACTACGATACGGGAGGGCTTACCATCTGGCCCCAGTGCTGCAATGATACCGCGAGACCCACGCTCATGTCAAAAATAGGCGTATCACGAGGCCCTTTCGTCTTCAAGAATTTTATAAACCGTGGAGCGGGCAATACTGAGCTGATGAGCAATTTCCGTTGCACCAGTGCCCTTCTGATGAAGCGTCAGCACGACGTTCCTGTCCACGGTACGCCTGCGGCCAAATTTGATTCCTTTCAGCTTTGCTTCCTGTCGGCCCTCATTCGTGCGCTCTAGGATCCTCCGGCGTTCAGCTTGTGCCACAGCCGACAGGATGGTGACCACCATTTGCCCCATATCACCGTCGGTACTGATCCCGTCGTCAATAAACCGAACCGCGACACCCTGAGCATCAAACTCTTTTATCAGTTGGATCATGTCGGCGGTGTCGCGGCCAAGACGGTCGAGCTTCTTCACCAGAATGACATCACCTTCCTCCACCTTCATCCTCAGCAAATCCAGCCCTTCCCGATCTGTTGAACTGCCGGATGCCTTGTCGGTAAAGATGCGGTTAGCTTTTACCCCTGCATCTTTGAGCGCTCTGATCTGAATATCGAGGGACTGCTGGCTGGTTGAGACCCGCGCATAACCAAAAATTCGCATAAAATGTACCTTAAATCGAATATCAGACACGATGTGTCTATTATGCCAAAATGACGATTTAATGGACACTCAAACGAAGCCGTTTTACTATGTCTGATAATTTATAACATTTCGGACGGTTGCAAAAATGTTACTAAATGGGGTTCTAGGGATTTTCCGTCCAAATGCGACATTCAGACTGCTAAGTGATTGATTTATTGTGACTGGCTATGTGA
>NZ_JAPCJA010000116.1:0-3516 GCF_027707745.1 Aeromonas sp. QDB23 | reverse complement strand
ATCTGGAAAAGGTATTGGATTCAGGGCTGGCTGAATTGAAGTCAATTTAACAATATGTTCACGCTCTCGCCCTGAGGGCAATGGCTTGGTCGATTATGTACTGTGGGGAGATGACGGCACGGCACTGGCGGTAGTGGAAGCTAAACGCACCAGTCGTCGTCCAGAAGATGGCCAGCAGCAAGCCAAGCTCTATGCCGATTGTTTAGAAAAGCAATGCGGGGTGCGGCCCATTATTTTTTACACTAACGGTTATGAAACTCGTCTGTGGGATGATGCCTTCTACCCGCCTCGTACTGTACAGGGCTTTTATACCAAAGATGAACTGGCGCTAATGATAAGTCGGCGCCGCGACAGGGTATCGTTTTTTAACTGTGATTCAGGGGAAGCTAACAAGCTCACCGCTCAAATTGATGAAAAAATTACTAACCGCCATTATCAAAAAGCCGCCATTACCCAAATTTTACAGCATTTTGAGTTAGACCATCAGCGAAAAGCACTGCTAGTGATGGCGACTGGTACAGGTAAAACCCGAACCGTGATAAGTTTGGTCGATTTGCTGGTCAAAAATAACTGGGTGAAAAACGTGTTATTTTTGGCTGACCGCAATGCCCTATTAACTCAAGCGAAAAAGCATTTTGTTAAGTTATTGCCTCGGGTGAGTTGCTCACTATTGAGCTCAGGACAAAGCAAAGACAGTATCGACAGCCGCTTGTATTTTTCGACTTACCCGACCATGAAAAACTTGCTGGACCGGGGGGCTGACGAGCGCCCGTTTGGGGTGGGGCATTTCGATCTAATCGTGGTAGATGAAGCACACCGCTCGGTGTATTCGAAGTATCGGCAGATTTTTGAGTATTTTGATGGTTACCTTCTGGGGCTCACAGCCACTCCAAAAGACGAAGTAGAAAAAGATACCTACAGCATTTTCGATTTGCAAAAAGGCATGCCTACTTATGCTTATGAAGACGCCAGTGCCTATGCAGAAAAATATTTGGTGCCGCCAACAAAAATATCAGTTGCTACTAAGTTCATTCGTGAAGGAATCAAGTATCAAGAGTTGTCTGATGAAGAAAAACAAGAGTGGGAAAACAAGGCCGAGCTGACCGATCGCGAGGAGGTGTTACCTTCTGAGGTGAATAAATTCTTATTCAATGAAGACACCGCCGAGAAGATGTTTGCCCAATTAATGAGTAAAACTGAGCTGGGGGGAATTCATGTAGAAGGCGGTGATGTGATTGGAAAAACAATAATCTTTGCCGCTAACAACGACCATGCTGTATTCCTCGAAAAAATGTTTAACAAAAACTACCCCAAATGGGCCGGCAAGTTAGCGCGAGTGATCACTTTTAAAGAAACCTACGCTCAAAGCCTGATTGATGAATTTGGGGGGGATGAAAACGAGCGCAAAGACTTCGACCCGAACAACCCCACCTGCCGTATTGCGATCTCGGTAGACATGCTCGATACCGGTATCGACGTGCCTGAAGTGGTGAACTTGGTATTTTTTAAAGTGATCAGATCTAAAGTGAAATTTACACAAATGATCGGTCGCGGCACGCGTCTGTGTGATGATTTATTTGGCCCTGGACAGCATAAGACAACCTTTAAGGTGTTTGATTATTGCCAAAATTTTGAGTACTTCGATGCTAATCCAGAAGGTTTACCTGTTGGCATTGCTAAACCATTGATGCAACAAGTATTTGAAAAAAGGGTTAATTTAAGCATCTTGCTCAGTAAACGCTTGGCTGATGAAGGCTATATCAAGCAACACCCTGAAGATGCGGAGCGGTTACGGGAATTAAAGCATTACCAGTTAGACATGCTACATCATCAAGTCACAGGGATGAACTTAGATAACTTTATTGTCCGTCCGAAACGCCAAGCTGTTGAACCATTTCTAGTTCGCGAGCACTGGGACTGCATCGACGACACCAAGCACACTGAGCTAGAAAGCCATATTGCAGCTCTGCCTACAGAGGCTGAGCCCTTCAACCCTGTGGAGCAAGTGAATAACTTGGCCAACCGCTTTGATAACTTACTGTTGACAATGCAGTTAGCTTTGCTGGAAAAGGGCATAGTGCCTGAGCCAAGTCGGATTCGCGTGATGGAAATCGCCCAGCAATTGGAAGGGAAGTCGGTTATTCCGGCGATACAAGCGCAGTTGCTGTTGTTGCAAGACCTGCAAACCGTTGAGTTTTGGCAGCACATTCATTTGGTTACACTTGAAGACATTCGCCAGCGTTTACGTAATTTGATGTTCGCCTTAGACAAAGAGCAAAAAGAGAGGGTGTACACCAACTTTGAAGATGAGATTCAAGGGGTACACGATGTGACGACAGTGTATACCAGCCCGGCAGTCGACTTGGTCCAATACCGTAAAAAGATTGAGTTGTATATTCAAGATCACCAAGACCAACTCACCATTCAAAAACTGAAAAGAAACAAACCCATCACTCAAGCCGATTTGGACGTGCTAGAAGGGTTGTTGCTCGATGCCAGTGGCATGAGTGATGTGGCGACATACCGTGAGCAGATCTTGCAAGACAAGCCATTAGGCACCTTTATTCGAGAATTGGTGGGCCTTGACCTGAACGCAGCCAAAGAGGCTTTTAGCGCCTTTCTTGATGAGGGCGCTTACAACGCCGAACAAATCAACTTTGTTGATCAAGTGATTGATTACCTTGTGCACAACGGCGTGCTAGACATGGCGCACATCTTCGAGCCACCGTTTACCGACAACCACGGCGAAAGCGCCTACGGCTTTTTTGATGAAGGCAAAGTGGTCGAGTTATTTGGGGTGATTCGTAAGGTGAATGCCAATGCGGTGGTTGAAATGAGTCAATCTGCATAAGGAGTTAGAATTACCTTTCTTGGGAAGGTACGACCCACTCTAGCGTACCTTCTCACCCTTAAGTTTAAAAATGGCCACCTTCTCGCAGAGCGAGGAATGCTCCGACATATTGCCTACCTATGACTCAATCGCGAATCGAGCTATAATTTTTGAGTTTTGCACCACTGTAGTGCATCCACACCAGTTACAATAAATCGCCTCAAAGATCGTTCTTGTCACTAGCTCCTCATACTACATCGCTGTGTAGTGGCCTTTGTATCGCATTGACTATTCAGATAGAGCTCTTGCACACCCCTCAAAATTATTAGAGTTTATAGATAGTTTTGCCATTTCAGGGCTCAATTATAATGTTTGACTAATAATTCAAGAAAAAAGTCAAGATATTTTTCTTTACCCTATTGCAAACGCTTTGGAATAAGAATATCGTTCATTTCGTACATACCAGTCAGTGTATGTAGATACATAATTTATATTTATGAATTCTTCCAAGAGATTAAAAATCTCTAAGTAGCATGCCTACGCCAAATTTTTGGTGTGAATGCTAGAGAAGTATTTAAATATTTAATAACTATAATAAAAGTGTAGCGTTGCGTATTCCGGCGAAGTTGAACAGCCATTCCGGCCAACGTGAACACCCTGATCCTTAACGCGCTCACGTCACCCCG
>NZ_JAPCJA010000115.1:0-3519 GCF_027707745.1 Aeromonas sp. QDB23 | reverse complement strand
TATCTGGAAAAGGTATTGGATTCAGGGCTGGCTGAATTGAAGTCAATTTAACAATATGTTCACGCTCTCGCCCTGCAGTAGGAACCCATTTAATCCCTTCGTTGCCATTTTTGGCAGGCACCCAACGTATTCCAAGTTTAAGTTCTCCGCTGCGATTCTCCTCCCATACAGTACAATCTATAGGCAATGAGAATAACTCAGAGCATCGGGATGGTGCTTGCATGAGCAATGCTATTGCAGAAGTAAAATATTCTGCTTCAATACCTAATGAAGGTGCGTCATGAAATAACTTAGCAAATAACATCATATCCTCTTCTGAGGGCAATTTATTTTTACGATGTTCTTTTCCATTCTCGTCAAGTTGAATAGTTAAATCTTTTACTTTTTGATATGGATTTGACCACCCAGGAAGACTCGGTGTTATAAAGTTGTCACGGCAGAAATTAAGAAGAAGCTCCATTTGATAGCCCGCTTTATTTCGACCTGCCAGATTTGATATGCGTCTATTAAAAATATCGCCTAGCCTTTCTAAAACTAGGCCATCGAGCATCAGAATATCTGCTTTATGTTTTGATAGAATCAATGCTTCTTCAAGTATTCGAATAGCTTCGAAATGTCTGTGAAGAGTTGTTATGGGTTTTAATGCGTAAATGTAGCGAATGTATGCTTTTGCAAAATCAATAAATGGTGCACCTAGGGGAGAGAAACTATAGGAAGTTGATGGCTCTAAATTTGTGGAGAAACGGGCAACAACACGGCGAGTATTGTGAAAAGTGTGCCATAAATTATGATCCCAGCAATCTTCACCGAAAACAGTTAATTTGTTTTTGCTACTTTGAATGAATTTTTCTAGATTTGCTTCTGAATTCAGTTCTATCGCAGGCTTAAAATGGAAAATGTTACTGTCCACTGACTATCCTCATGCTCGTTGTTGTTTCAGTTCAAAGCATTTCTGCACAACCCATTCAACTGCTAAAATTAGCCTATCTTTTGTTGCCGCGTACTCTTCACTTTTTGTCGTTTTCAACCTTACCTCTTTCTCTGCATATAGATGGGATAAGAATTTCTCGTGAGGAGCATCTAATAATGGTCTAAATTTTTCACAAGTGTAACAACTTTCATACCCCTTAACGCAAAAGTCATTGGTGCCGCATGCTCCTACGATATCGTTATCCTTGTTTGGTATGCGAGCAGCAAGGTCATGTCCTCGCTCACCCTGCTCTAAGTCAACGATAATGCGACCTAGGAATGCATTAGCAAAGGGGGCCAGTTGTTTGCCAATGGCCTTGTCAATATAGGTCACGGTATCTGCGGTATTTTCCGTATAGACCTTAACGTTTTGTGTATCGTTGTGATCCAATGCCTCCGCTATGATCAACGGCCCCAAACCTTTTCGACCAAGGTTTGTTCCTCTTGTATGACGAAACCGCCTAGCCGTTATATGAATATAGTCCCCAGTTCTTTCAGAAATAGCTTTTTGTTTTCTTTGGAAATTTTTTAGCAGGTGTTCTCTTAGATCTGTTGATGACATATTTAAAATGTCAGTATCTAATAAATCATCAGTCAAAGATGTTTTTTTAACCGCTAACTCAAAAACCATTGCCCAATCAATAAATAATGGGATTTTTGTTGCTTGAGAAGCAGTCAGTTTTATTGAGAGTTTTGATTCAAACTTCTCTGTTTCATCTCTAATTAAATTACGCAACGTTAGATAGAGCTCTTCCGTAATGGGGAATTTTTTAAAAGAGAAACGAAACCCACCACCACGCTGCTTTGCTCTAGGTATATTGAGGTAAAAATTTGTCACATTCTTACTATGATCATGTTCTTTAAATAAATCAGCAGCCTTTATTTGTCGTAACTGTGTGGGGCGTCTAGCAGTAGCCTGCAATAAACTCACATATGCATAGCATTGAAATGAGATATAGTTATTCCTGAATAAGCGAATAAGTTCATGATTTAATGCAAGTACCTCATTGCTAGTAAAGGCACCTGTTTCAGGGCAACGATTAGCGACAGACACTCCTTTCTTGTTTCCTGATAGAGTTAGTATTTCGAGTGTTTTCACCATCTCTGTTGTTACACCATAATATCCATATTCATTCCAGCTAATAAGAAAACCACGGAGTGCACCTAAGTACCATTCATTGTTTTTATCAAGCATCGCTCGCCAATTGAGCAATACATCCTCATCTAGATTTTTGAATTTAGTGTCTCGCAATAGTCGTTGAAAGCGTAGATACATATTTGATGTATGGTGTGCTGATTGTTCTTCAGCATAGGTTGCTAGTGTTTTTTTAAATCCATCCAGCAGTTTTGGTTCCATAGATAAAACATCCGGCATGAATGCAATGCTGACATCTTTATTCAACATCCAGTATTCTGAGTGAAAGTCAAAGCTGTATCCATCTTTTGATACTAATTTTTTTGAGCTGAATGTTGATGGGAGATCGTCATTTTCTTCCTCAATGTAATCATATTTATTCATTCATATCCTCTATTTTTTTGAGATTCAATAATTAGTCTCTGTAATTCTTCTTGCTCTTCAAGCACTAGCTTGTTTGTCTTATTGCGAATATGGCGTTCAACATATGGTTTGGCAGAGCTCTCTGATGTGTGCCCCATTTGATACATTCGGCTTTTTGCTTCTTCACTAGATGAAATAAAATTACGGTTACTGTTTGGGTCTTTAGATAGATCATTGTTTTTGTCAATTATTTCGGAGAACCACTGGTTCCAGTTATGCCTAAAATAATGTGGGTGGATCGATTTGAACCGCTCATCCACAGATTTCATTGTTGGCACGATGATACTGTCAAATGTGCTGGTCGATATTGGCTGTCCTTGAGTTTTCCCCTTCCTATGTGTAACAAACAAGTATGGATGCTTGTTCGCGTTCGGAGTCTTTGCCCGTATGTTTATGATGTAGTCATCAATGAGTGCCGCAGTTTCATCTCTAATTCGCAACATTCTTTCTTTCGTCTTTGCTACAGGCTGATTTTTGCGAGGATCATATATGTCATCATGGTGGCGTTTTACCCATATGAATTTTTGGGGGCCGTGAAGCATTAGAAAGTTCGATTCAATAGATAGTGAGAGTAACTCACCTCTTCGTATGCCTAGTTCTTTTAAAAGTAAAAACATAAGATGATTTCGCTTTTTTGTCGAAGCGTGTTTGAACGGATTTTTTGGGTGGTCAAATTGTGCCACAGCCATAAATTCCTCAATTAATCCATCTGGCAAGTCTTTACCATCTAGTTTATCTAAAACATTCTTACCTTTGCCTTTAGGGCGAACAGCAAGTATGCGCTTATTCATACTGTTAATTTCTGTGAGCAGTTTAGTGCTATTACAGTTCTGTACAGCTACTCTAGCAATGAAATCTAAATAACTTGCAATAGCTGTCACACGATTGTAAATGTTATTACGTCCCACTGTGGGGGTCAGGGCGGGATCGCACTTTGTTAATGAAATTTGAACAGGCAGATCGTCTGTGATCTAATCGCGTCTCCATGCAGG
>NZ_JAPCJA010000114.1:0-3558 GCF_027707745.1 Aeromonas sp. QDB23 | reverse complement strand
TGAGCGTTCACATTGGTCCGGAAATGGTGTTCACGTTGAATCGGAATTGGTGTTCATGATCGGCCGGAATATGCACCGTGCCCGGCTGATGGCTATCACCCCGGTGGACGAGGTGTGGGGCATAGGGCGGCGCTTGGGGGCCAAGTTGGTGGCACAAGGCATCAACACCGTGGCCGACTTGGTGGCTAGCGATGCCAAAGGGTTACGCGCCCAATACGGCGTGGTGGTCGAGCGGATCGTACAGGAGCTGCGTGGCCTGCCTTGCGCAGAGCTGACCGTTGAACCGGCTGCTGAAGCGGTTACGCGAACACAAGGACGAATTATTGCTGGTGCTGAAGCGGCCGGAGGTGCCGTTGCACACCAATGGTAGCGAGCGGGACATCCGGGGTCATGTGAAGAAGCGAAAGGTGAGCGGAAGCACCCGCAGCGAGGAAGGGAGACGTTGCCGGGATACATTTATGAGTCTGAAAAATACCTGCAGAAAGTTGGGTATGTCGTTCTGGAAATATCTGCAGGAGAGGATAAATGGTGGTCCATTTGTGCCGCTAGCTGAACTGATCAACCAGCGGCAAAAGGAGCCCATCGCCACGACTTAATGAGAAGTTACTTGATTATTTTGTATCTATCTGATTTCATTGGGTTTCCTGCCGCCATTCGGCGGCAGGAACTGGATACAGCACACCACGCTTACAACTGGAACTGGGCAACCCGTCCCTGCAGCTGTTCGGCCAACTGGCTCAGGGAGAGGCAGGCGGAGGCCGTCTGCTCGGCGCCACTGGCCACCTCGTTGGCCGCCTCATGGATCACCGCTATGTTGCGGTTCAGATCCTCGGTCACCGAGTTCTGCTCCTCGGTGGCGGTGGCAATCTGGGTGTTCATGTCCGAGATCAGCGCCACCGATTCGGTGACCTTGTGGATTATGGAGCCCACATCCGAGGTACTGTTCACCGTGGTGTCCATCAACTGACGGCTATGATCCATATTCTCCACCGTCTCGCGGGCCCGGCTCTGCAGCAGATCTATGATGCGGTTGATCTCGCTGGTAGAGTCCTGGGTTCGCTTGGCCAGGGTGCGCACCTCGTCGGCCACCACGGCAAAACCCCGACCATGCTCACCGGCCCGTGCCGCCTCGATGGCGGCATTGAGCGCCAGCAGGTTGGTCTGATCGGCGATGGAGCGGATCACCTCCAGCACCACACCGATGCTCTGGCTATCCTGCTGCAGATGATCCACCACCTGCCCGGCCTGCTCCAGCTTCTGCGCCACCACACCGGTATCCTTGATGGCCAACTGCACGGCATGCAACCCCGCCGAGGAGTCCCCCGCCGCCGTACTGGCCGAGTTGGCCGCCTCGTTGCAGTTGCGCGACACCTCCTGCACCGTGGATTGCAACTCGTTGACGGCGGCGGCAAACTGATCGATCTCTTGGAGCTGCTGGGCAACCCCCTGAGAGGATTGGGTAGCGATGGCATTGACCTCCTCCACCGCCGTTCCCAATTGGTGAACGGCAGCGGCCACATCGGTAATCAGGGTCCGCAGATGGGTATGCATGCTGCCAAAGGCCGAGGCCAGCTGACCCAGTTCGTCGCGAGCAAAGCAGCGCGGATCCAGCGTGCCGCTCAAATCGCCTCTGGAGACCCGATTGGCCTGCTCCACCAGGTGCGCCAGCGGCTTTCTGATCTGGCCGGAGAGCCAGTAGGCCAGCCCAAACACCAGCAACGCCGCCGCCAGTAGCGTACCGACGATCCAGCGCTTGGCCTGTTCATTGGCACGGTCAAACTGGGCCTCCATGGCACTAGCCTGCTGCTGGCTCAGTTCCATCAGCTTGCCAACCAGGGAGGTAAGCCCATAGTAGAGCGCAACGGATGCCACCGACTTCTGGGCCGCCACCTCGGTCTGCCCTTCTCGCTTCAGGCTCATGATCTCCTGGTGCAGGGGCAGATAAGCCTGCCACTTGTTGCGCAACTCCTCGAACAGCGTCCGCTGCTCCGGGGTGCGCAAATCACTCTCATAATCCGCCAGGCTCTGCTGCACCCGGGTCACCGTCTCGGCCACCAACTGCTCCTCCTGAGGTAGATTGGCCCCATTGCCCAGCAACATGAAGCGCAGCTCCAAGCGCCGGACATCATCCAGGTTTTGCTTGAGTGCCGCACTATCGAGCATTTCCGGTATGATTTGGGTACTGATGATATGAAACTTCTCTTCGGCACCGCTTAGGAAGGATGTGAACTAGAACACTAGGCAAACCGCTGGCCATCCCCGGCCCCGGCCCGGCGGCGAACCTCCCAGGCGAAACACCAGCCCCCCGGCGCTCAATGTCGCACCAAGGCATTGAGGGGTGACCGGCGACTCCCGCACCAGGCAAACCGCTGGCCATCCCCGGCACCGGCCCGGCGGCGAACCTTCCAGGCTAAAAGAACAAGGGTGGGGAAACACGGAACCGCTTGCTCAGTGCTTCAATGTGTTGCTTAATTCAGCTTCTTCCCGTCTGCGGCGTTCAAGAGCTTGCTGACATTCGATTTAGGGGAGCCCGCAGAATTCGGAAAAAATCGTACGCTAAGGTTTTCCGGGCATCCGTAGGGGCCGAAACTTCCCGTCTTCCAGTCTGCGGCTCTGCCGCCAGACGTAATCGCCGGTTAGGTTGATGTGCTCCCAGCCCAGAGGCGACAGGAATTGCAGCAGCTCGCCGTCCACCGGCTTGCCGGCCTCGACCAACCCCTGGGTGGCGCGCTCCAGGTACACCGTGTTCCACAGCACGATAGCCGCCGTCACCAGGTTGAGGCCGCTGGCCCGGTAGCGCTGCTGCTCACGGATCAGCGCACGCTCGAACTCGGCGAAGGCCCCCATCACCGACAGCATCAGGTTGGCCATCGGCGAGTCCTCGCCGGTGAATACCAGCCCCTCCTTCAAGAACTCGATGCGTACGCCGCGCTGGGTCAGCTTCTGTACAAGGCGGCGCAGGTCGTCGAGGTTGCGGGCCAGACGATCCATGCTGTGCACCACCACGGTGTCGCCCTCGCGGACGAAGCTCAGTAGCGCTTCGAGCTGGGGGCGCTGGGTGTCCTTGCCCGAGGCTTTGTCGGTGAACACCTTGCTCACCTGGGTCTGTTCCAGCTGGCGTTCCGGGTTCTGGTCGAAGCTGCTGACCCGGACGTAGCCGATGCGGTGCCCCTGCACGATGTCTCCTTGGTTGAAGGCGGCTTAAGTGCTCCTTCTGTTCCGTTGTGCCTCAAACCCCGTTTCTGTCAGGCTGAAATCTATGACCTTCGCGGGCATGTGTCAAAAAATGCGAAAGATGACTCTATTCTGACGAAGCGGCGCGGCCTTGCCTGACATCCAGTTAGGGTATAACCTAGATTTACATGCGCAATGCAACCCTTAACTTGCTGCACCTATCGTGTCCATGCTAGCTTTATCGTAACGCTAAAGAAATTGGGCTTAATGCCGAACACAATAAAATAAAACAGCCAACTCTTGAGGCTCTTATGCGCCAGAATTTACCAGTGACGGGTCGAAACTTAGAACTCCCAAAAGATGCCAATATTCTTTCGACTACCT
>NZ_JAPCJA010000113.1:0-4112 GCF_027707745.1 Aeromonas sp. QDB23 | reverse complement strand
CGCTGCCTTGCAGGCGGCCAGTTCTGGCAGTGCAGCCGACTCCTGATATTTCGTGCAGTCGCCTTCTGAAAACGACAACCTTTTTCAGCTATTTCCCACCCTTTTCAGGTCAATAAGGTCTCTTTGAGGCTTTTGACCTGGGGTGTCAGTGTACCTTGATCTATTGACTCAAAACTAGCGATGGGGATAAGAACGGGGCTGTTTTGTGACAGACGCCCCGTCATGAGGTCGTAGCCAGATGTACCGCTACGAGTTGATTTGAAAGGGGTTATCGCGATTCCCGACTCTGAGCGTCGGGAATCGCGGGCTCAGGCGCGAGAGAGTGAAGGATCCGCGCCTTTGCCCAGCTTGTTGGTCAGGGGGGAGGAACGAGGGCGGAGACGTGCTGGCGTCGCTTCCGTTGCCATCGGCGGTGAGGCAGATTGTGCCTCTGTCGTCTCAGTCTCCGGGTAGAACTCCTCCAGCAACAGCGGCACCTCTTCATCCACCTCCTCGAACTGGCCGTTGCGCAGTAGCGCCCGTGCCACCGCTTCCATCTCGCTGATCGTCATCCCTGCCTCCTCGTCCTGCATCGCTTCCTGCCGTGCTTGACCGACCGCCTCGGTCAGCGTCAGCTCGTCGCGCAGGGTCAGGTCCACGTAGTAGACCGGGGTGCGGTAGGACTGGGTGGTGCTCTTGGCCCGCAGCCGCAACGTCAGCGGCAGATAGCGGGTCAGGCCGCCACTCACCGCCTCCAGGTACTTGAGCCGCGCCGCCAGAGTGCGCACCGAGTTGTAGCCGGTGGTGCGAAAGATAAAGCTGCCGAGTTCGTCCCCCTGTCCCTCCACAAACAGGTTCAGTCGCCCATACAGCTTGCAGCCCTGTTGCTGACCGTAGGGGCAGCGTTCCGGGCCGGGACAACCGACCTCTTCCATCCCCTGTGCGCCGACGCGTCTCGCCACCTCCCCATTGCCGACACACAGTGGCCGTCCGGTCTGCCGGTCGAAGGCGCTGTATTCGGCCCGCAGGTTCAGGTCGCTGTCGTTGAACAGCACTCGCACCGGAATGGCGCGGATCTTGGTCTGCTCCTGTCCTTGGCCACTCTTTTGCGATGAGTAGTGTTGGTGCAGGGGATGGAGCAACCATCCCCCTTTTTGTTGTATCTGGGTGGTGAGGGTGAAGCTGTCGTCCTTCTCCGGTACCCACTTATCCTGTTTTTGCACCAGCTTGCCGATGCAGATCCGCCCGATCACGGGCGGGGTTATCGCCAGTCCTTTGATCATGGTGTTTGCCTCAAGGGTTGAATGGTGAAACGGCGCACGCCGGGCACCGGTTTGACGTAACGGGTGAGCAGGTCGGGATGATCTTGCCCGAGCTTATCCAGATCCGGCGCCAGCCGGTCTTTGCTGCGCTTCCAGGTGATCTTGCCATCGGCAAACAGCCCGGCTGTCGCTTCACCCAAGGTCGCTTGCAGCCGCTGTTTGAGTTGTGACTCTTGTTGCTCGACAGCTTCCTTTTGCTGACGCAAGCGCAGTAGCTCCCCAAACAGCTGGTTGAACTCGGGAGAATCGGAGAGATCCACAGTCTGGCCATCGTCACGCGGAAACAGCCAGCTCAGGGCATTGGCGGCATCACTGGAGCCGTCAGGCTCAGGCTGCTGGTCTTGTTGCACCATCTGCCAGAACTGCGCTTCCCGCTCGGTGAGATCCTGGATCTTCTCCTCATCGCGCTCGATGCGGTAAATCCGAAAATCCTGGCCGCCGATCAGCACTGCTACCTCAGCCCAGGCATGGCCAGTGACGGCTAGTTGATGGAGTACCTGACACTGGTAAGCAACCGGCACACCTTCCTCCCACTGGGGGGCGCTGTGATAGCTGGCGGTCTTGATCTCCAGAATGCCCGGCCCATCGGGATGGCCGACCACCTCCCGATCGAGGTTGGCGAGCATGAAGGGTTGCTCGGGATGTTGCAGTACTGCATTGACTCGGCGTACACGAAAGCCGGTGCGTTTGGCATAGACCTGCGCCAGCACAGGTTCCAGCTCAATGCCCCACAGCACAGCTTCCTTATGGGAGATATCCTCCGGCTCCTTGCGGCCGGTCTTCTCCAGCCACAGGCTGAGCGGGCATTTGTAGGGGGATAGTCCCACTGCCACGGCGGCATCGGAGGAGCCAATGCCGAGTTTGCGGATAGCGAGCCACTGCTCGCGGGTTAATTGGGTAGTGGAGGCCAGCCGCAGGGCCTGGCCGTATTTGGATTTTGCTTTCATGACGACTCCTTGTTAACGGCATAAATGGCTACGCCCGGATTGGCTTGCGCCAGTCCGGGTGAGGTCGTTATGCGGTTTGAATGGGGAAGCGGAATTACTGCAGCAGAGTGAGTGCTTGGCTCAGGGCTTGGGATTTGAGTTGGGCGCCCTGACCAAACCAGGCGGAATCGAGCCGGTGATCTTGGCTGCGGGCACGGCGGTGGTGATCCACGTATTCGGTGACAGCATTGACCAACCCCCAGGCTGTATTGCGGGAGCTGGCAAGCTCTGAGCCCATACCTGCGCCCTGATAGAGCTCATGCAGCCGTTGTACCGGCCTTGTGAGAATGATGTTCTCCTCATCCCGCGGTTGCGCCAGCAGGTCGCTGAAAAAGCGCAGTGCCTCTTCGGGGGCCACGGGCCGCTGTGCCAGCGCCTTGGTCTGGACTTTGAACTCATCCCAATGGGAGAGTCCCAGTCCGAGCGACTCTTTGACGGCAGCGGCATCGAACTGAGTGGAGTGGGGCACCTTGATGGCACCGGTAGCACTCCGCAGTGCCATCTGCAGGGTGTTGTTGCAGACCACCCGCAGAGATGTGAACTGCGCCGTGGTGCAGAGCGTGCCGTCGCAGCTGGTCGCCAGCAGCAGATAGGACTTCACCAAATCACCGCCTGCTAGCTTGAGATCCTTACCGGTTTTGGCCAGTGCCCACAGCTTGCGGCCACCTTTGAGCGAGCCTGCAGTCTCCAGCTCAAAGCCACCGGCTTCTACCAAGTCTTGATAGAAGTGCAGTACCTCGTGAGGCTGTACCACGTTGTAGCGGCTTGAGACCACCGATAGGGGGGCAAGGGTATCGGAGCGATAAAGTACCTTGCTGTCGCTGTAGGGGCGGATATGGAGTGCATCGGAGGCGACGTTAAACATCACGTCGCTCTGCTCGATGGTCCAATCCATTCCGGCAGCCTGCAGCCAGATATCGAGAGATTGTTGCGGGGGCAAGACATTGCCAAGGCCATGCCAAGGGGTTTGGCCAGTGTAGGCCATTGTGTCGATCAGGTGAGCCATGGGAGATCTCCAATGAAAAAGGGACTGCATAGAGCAGTCCCTTGGGTAGGTTCATGGAGATAACATATATCTGTAAATTATTGTAATGATAATCATTTGGTATCTAAGGGCGCGTGAATAAGCACCTCTTATCGGTCACTTTTAGTGAGACAATGAACTTCGTTGGAGGGGTACGGAGAGGGGTACGGGGCCAAAAACGACCAAGGGGTTAGCACCGTGAAGATGCCAACCCCTTGTTTTATATGGTGCTCCCGACTGGAGTCGAACCAGTGGCCTGTCCCTTAGGAGGGGATGGTTATAAGAGCTTTTAAATAAAAAATATCGTTAAAAAACAATTGGTTAAGTGCATTTTTGGATTTGAATAGCGCTGAAATAGCGCAAAATAATGCTTGCAACGCATGCGCAAATGCATTATTGGGGGTGAAATGAGGTTACGAGATGGCGTCCCAGGCAGGATTCGAACCTGCGACCTCGCCCTTAGGAGGGGCGCGCGCTATCCAGCTGTGCCACTGGGACGTGCGCGCATTATATAAAAATACTAATAAAAATAAACAGCTAATGTCATCGCCAGCGACCACTGAGGTGCAGATCACCGCGTTGTCAGCTGACAATCGAGTTCGCTGGAGCCAGATTTCCATTTCACGATACCTATAATGCGAATGCCTGCTGGCCCTGATGAGCAGATCACCCCGTTGTCAGCTGACAATCGTTGCCAGCCAGCAGCTAGGATTTCATTTCACGCTACCTATAATGCGGCTGACAGAGAGTGCCGAGCAGATTATCGGGCAGCGGCCAGGACTTCATTTCACACTACCGATA
>NZ_JAPCJA010000112.1:0-4206 GCF_027707745.1 Aeromonas sp. QDB23 | reverse complement strand
ACCATTTCGCAGCAGCCGCCTGATCGGCGCAGAGCGACAGCCTACCTCTGACTGCCGCCAATCTTTGCAACAGAGCCCGCCGTGCTAGTCTGCTCGGTGATGGTGGAGTGAAGCCAACCCGCAATCGGGTTATGAATCTGCATCGCGATTCGCAATCAGCTGTCTCTTGAGCATGTCGAACTCCTGCGATGTTATCTCGCCGTGCTCGTGCTGCTACACCAACTTGTCCAACTCATCCGCCACACCGCTCCCCACCACCTGCGATGGCCAGGTTGTTTGCTGGGCGCATTGGCGGAGTATCGTCTCGACCCGGGACACCCACACCGGCACAACCTTACGGGAGTGATTCACTGTCAAAGAATCGGCCCGGTGCTCTGACGCAAGTATCGGGATGGTCACCATTTGTAAGCCGTAGACCTGAGTGGTGATCAAGACTTCGATACCACCGACCGTACCGGTACTAATCGACGACGGTCGTGTTCGTCGCCTGCCGCAGGGACTCTGCACACCTCCGTTTACGCATGTGCCTGGAGGAGTTGGAAATCGTCGTGTTCGGGAAACATTAAACACAGGATGGCAGCGATCTGAGCCAGCACATGATCAGCTAGCTCACCATCCGGATCGACGGCCCACTGCATCGTCGCGCCAGCGATGACCGAGTGCAGGAGCAACTCAGCTGCCGCAGGAGCACCTGGGGGCAGTCGCTTGCGGATCCCCTCCACCACCGCGCGGTTCCGCTGGATCGCAAGCGTGCGTAGCTCCGGCACCTGGAGCTCGTACCAGGAGATGAGATAGTTCACCGAGAAGTCGTTGCGAGTGTTCATGCTCCGAACGAGCACCTGCAAAAATTCCCAGAGCCCTTGCGGCCCTGCGCCTATCGGTATCGCATTCAGGTAATGCCGCACCTGCTCGACGCCGCGCTCCATCATCCTCACCAGCAGCGTATCGCGGTTGGTGAAGCGCTGGATTAACGCTGCGCGGGAGAGCCCCACCTCCTTTGCTACTCCGCTGAGCGTGAACTCTATGGGACCGCAACGCTTCAGCACTACGGTGGCGGCCTCGAGTACCTCGTCATCGGACTTGAGCTTGGGGCGGGGCATCAGTGTTCACCTTCTGTATGGGTTGGGGCGGAGGCTGTGGCTGCCGCCGCCATTGTAGCAAATTGAAGACGGAGCGAGAGTAGAGCCACGAGCCCCGCAAACACGGCCGATACAACGAGGCCAGGGAGCGGACCAGCAAGGTCGACAAACGCGCCGGCCGCAAGCATAACCATGGGCGAGGCTGACAGCATCACCGCCGAGACCGTGCCGAGTACCCGGCCGAGAAGTTCTGGCGGCGTGCGGTTGTAGATGGCAGCGTTGAGAATGGGAGAGACTGAGCCGGTCAGCAGTCCCACGAGCGCGCCCAACAACATCAGCACCGGCACGCCTGGCAACTGTGAAAGCAGAAGCGAGCCCACCGCAGAGCCACAAAATGCCACCGCCAGCCAGTTCTGCGCTGATATCCGGGCGCCGACCGACGCATGAATGGCAATGCCAAGGAGACCACCAGCCCCCATCATTGAGGAGAACAGCCCGAGCTCTGCTACTTGGCGTCCTGCATCTACAAACAGCGCAGGCATGATGACGCTGCCGTTGGCGCCAACGATGCCCACGAAGATCATCACTATACCAAAGAGAGGGCGCAGCAGGGGTTCGCTCCAGAGAAAAGCGACGCCGGCGCGCATGGAGAGAGTCGCCGTCGTGGTCATCGTCCGAGCGGCACGCGCGGGAAGCACCCACGCGCCGAGCAGACCTGCAAGGACGGAGCAGAACGCCGTCAGCCCGAGCGTTGGCGCAGCGCCAAGCAGGCCGATTGCGGCCCCCCCAAGGGCCGGGCCACCTAGAATCGCGACGTTCCCGATCACCGCTTTCAGTGACGAGACGCGCTCAACGGAGAGCCCGGCGACGTGGCCGAGTTTGGGCAGCTCACTGTCCTGCGCGGCCATACCGGGTGCGTCGAACGCGGCACCGAGCACCACGCAAGCGATCAGCCCAGTGTTCGAGAGGGCGCCAACGGCATCGAGCAGTGGGATGCTCGCCATGGCCACGCCGCCCACCACACCCGAGATCAATGCGACGGGCGCGCGCCCGAACCGATCGACGAGGCCACCACCAACCCACGCGCCGATGATGGTCGCGATGACGCTGCTAGCGGCCGTGGCGCCCGCCCAGGCCGCGCTCTTTGTATGAGACAGGACGAACCATGGAAGCGCGAGGGCCGCCACCGCGTTGCCGATCCGGAAGAGAAAGGTCGCCGCGAACAGCGTCGCGAGCGGGCTATATCGACGTTCGCTCATTCCGCTGCGGCGAGCTGCGCCTTCGCCGCAGCGAGGTACTCTTCGTTACCCGAGTCGAGGGCGAAGAGTGCGTAGGTGACCGCCCCGAACGCAAGGCGCTCCGCGATGTGGTGGGCGAGCCGCGGCCACACCCGGCCACCGGCCGCTTCATACGTGAGGAGGAGCTTCGCGAGCCCCTCTTCACCAAAGACCATAAGGTGCGCGGCCATGTCGATGGCAGGGTCATCAACGCGGGCCTCGCTCCAGTCGATCATCCCGCTGACGCGCTCCGTGTTGTCGATGAGCACATGGCCCACGTAGAGATCGCCATGCACCACCACGGAGAAATCTGGCCACGACGAATCGTCGTCGAGCCAGCGCTGCCACCGGTGGAGGCGCTTGTCGTTCACCACGAACTCGCGTCGGACGCGGTCAACGTCGTCGGCCACCTTCTGACGGGCCTGCGTCGGTGTACGGATGAGCATCCCCGCATCCACGGCGGCGGAAATGGGGACGGCATGCAGGGCGGCGAGCGCGGTCGCGAAGCTCTCCGCGAAGACCTCCGAGTCCTGCGGCACGACCCAGTCGGGCGTGGACGAACCAGGCTGGATGACCATCGCAGTCGAGTCTTCGAGCATGGGATAGGCAACGAGCTCGGCGTTGGCCACGCGCCAGTCCGGCACCGCGAACGGCAGGCGATTCTTGAGCATTGCCAGCACCCGCGCCTCTGGTTCGACCTTCGCGCTTACCTCGGCTCGGCGCGGGATGCGCAGCACCCACCGACGTCCATCGTCGACGGTGGCGATCACGATCCTATAGTCGAGCCCAAGCTCATTGACAGTCAGCGGGCCATGGAGCTTGAGCCCATGTCGGGCTGCAAGTGCGTACAGTTGGGAGGTATCGGCGGTCGTGACTACGGTCATGATTCACTCCTGAGGGCTTGACGGGTTTAGCCACCTAAATGTAACAGTCACGTCGGTTATATTCAATCCGGCACTGTTGCAAAGTTAGCGATGAGGCAGCCTTTTGTCTTATTCAAAGGCCTTACATTTCAAAAACTCTGCTTACCAGGCGCATTTCGCCCAGGGGATCACCATAATAAAATGCTGAGGCCTGGCCTTTGCGTAGTGCACGCATCACCTCAATACCTTTGATGGTGGCGTAAGCCGTCTTCATGGATTTAAATCCCAGCGTGGCGCCGATTATCCGTTTCAGTTTGCCATGATCGCATTCAATCACGTTGTTCCGGTACTTAATCTGTCGGTGTTCAACGTCAGACGGGCACCGGCCTTCGCGTTTGAGCAGAGCAAGCGCGCGACCATAGGCGGGCGCTTTATCCGTGTTGATGAATCGCGGGATCTGCCACTTCTTCACGTTGTTGAGGATTTTACCCAGAAACCGGTATGCAGCTTTGCTGTTACGACGGGAGGAGAGATAAAAATCGACAGTGCGGCCCCGGCTGTCGACGGCCCGGTACAGATACGCCCAGCGGCCATTGACCTTCACGTAGGTTTCATCCATGTGCCACGGGCAAAGATCGGAAGGGTTACGCCAGTACCAGCGCAGCCGTTTTTCCATTTCAGGCGCATAACGCTGAACCCAGCGGTAAATCGTGGAGTGATCGACATTCACTCCGCGTTCAGCCAGCATCTCCTGCAGCTCACGGTAACTGATGCCGTATTTGCAGTACCAGCGTACGGCCCACAGAATGATGTCACGCTGAAAATGCCGGCCTTTGAATGGGTTCATGTGCAGCTCCATCAGCAAAAGGGGATGATAAGTTTATCACCACCGACTATTTGCAACAGTGCCCATCGGCGTAGTAGTGGATGTGGTCGATGACAAAGCCGGTGCGGGTCAGCGTGCGCCGGAGGATCGGCAGAAAATCG
>NZ_JAPCJA010000111.1:0-4217 GCF_027707745.1 Aeromonas sp. QDB23 | reverse complement strand
GGTATTAGCTGGTCAAGGATGGCGATCATACCTCAGAAGCCGCGCCACGCCTCGCTCATATGAGGGGATGGTTAAGGCTCTGAATGGGAAATCCTGTTGGGGAATGAATACCGCAGGATCAACAAACGCAGCGGGCGCGTTACAGGTTGGAAAACACCTCCAAAATTTGAGTGCAAAGATATCCAAAATCAAAACTTCGAATAACTGTTCAATACAGGTGACATCTGTGATATCTAACCTGCACAGGTTATTCCTATATCTACAGCAGAAAAATACTATAGATTTCATAAATTATTAGGGGCTCTGCATGCTCATAAAAGAAATTGTGCCAACAGAACAGATTGTCGATGTCCTCTGTGATGTCTGTGGTCGTAGTACAAAAACGAATTTTGGAACCAATCAATACGGCTCGTTATCGGCGGATTTTGGCTATGGTTCCTGTCACGATGGTGAGCGTTATCTGGTGCATCTGTGTGAAATGTGTTTTTTCGGTATACTCGCAACAATGAGGGAGATGCATCGCGGGGATCATATGTTTGACGATGACTATGAGGCCGCAGACCCAAATACATTTGGGCGTGATTATTCTAATAGGGAGATAATCTGAATAGTATGCCCCTATATTCGAGGTTGTGTGGAGAGAACTATTTCCTATCATCGACTCATTCTGTGAGCCAATGATATTCTCCAATCGGCTCATTTCGTGAGCCGATCAAGATCGTTCATCGGCTCATCTGGTGAGGTGGTCTCAACGCTCACTACCACCTAGATTTAATTTTTGGTTACATAGTTTCATTGCAGGTTGGAGCTAGGCCACTAAACAGATCCGAACGCGATTTCGCTCACGTCTTTTTGAATAATGCTACTTCTACAATCGTCTTGGTGCCAAAAACAGTGGTGCTAATGCTGGGGTTGAGAGATAATTTCACTGATATAAAAGTGTGATACATGAGGATAAAAATGAACGATTTTTTGAAAACTTTGTTGAATATCCGTAGTCTGCGAGCTGCATTGCGTGAGTTGTCATTTGAGCAACTGGTCGAAGTTAAAGAAAAATTGGATGAGGTTTTTGCTGAGCGTGAGCAGCAAGAAACCAAATTGAGAGAGGAATCTGCCGAGCGCCTGCAAAAACTGGCTGAGTTTGCCGAGCTGCTGAAAGGCGCTGGCATAGATCCGAGTGAGCTGGTTGGTACTGCAACCACTGCAAAAGCAGAGGGTACAGTAAAGAGCAAGCGCGCTCCCCGTCCTGCAAAATACAAATACATCGAAGATGGCCAGGAAAAGACCTGGACTGGTCAGGGCCGCATGCCCAAGACCATCTCAGAAGCAGTGGCTAATGGTCGAGCATTGGAAGAGTTCTTGATCTAGTGCTGAGAGCCCATGCCTGCTCGGCGTGGGCCTTTAATTCTATCTGTAGTAGGAGCACCGTATGGGGAGGACATTAGAGGATATCATCGAGTCGGAATCATCCGAGGTAGTCCAGAGAGCCAAGGAGCATGCCGAAGAGCTGCGAGTTCGTATCGCTGTGACCAAACTGCTTTCAAATATCGGGGCGGGTGATGTTCCTGAAATTGATGCCGATGTTCTAAATAGTTTATTGTCGCTCAAAAGGTCTGTTGAGAGATATGACTGTCGGCTGAGTTTACTCGTTCATATGCCTGACGGCACTCATCATGGTGTCAACATTTAACTAAAGAGCGTCATTGGTACGTCAATCGCAGATCTCATCTACCAAATGAAATTAACGCCCCCATGGCGATGCTTTTTCAAACCCCCTCAGTGTGCAAGCGGATCTGGTAGCGTGTATTGCGTCCGCCACCAGGTAATTTCTCAATGCACCCCCTCTCCACCAATTCAGCCAGATGGCGTGTAGCAGTCGCCTTGCTGACTCCGGCGACTTTTTGATATTGACTGGCGTTGATGCCATTTTCAAAACCCTGTTGGCCGCCATCCAATAAACGGTTAACAACCTTGGTTTGCTCTGGACTGAGACCGTCATGACAGTGCCGCAACCAGAAATGTGTCTTGGCAAGAGAACGGTCAATAACCTGTAATGCCAGTTCTAGGGTGTAATCCAGCGTATCGAGAAACCAACAGATCCAGGAGGTAATATCTAGCGAGCCCCTCTGCGCTGACTCAAGCGCTCGATAGTAGTCACCCCGCAGCTCTAGAATCGCAACTGACATGGCATACAGCCGGATGCTGTGGCTGTCAGCCTGTGACAGCGCGAGATCGGTCAATGCCCGCGTGAGCCGCCCATTGCCATCATCAACGGGATGCAGGGTCACGAACCAGAAATGACAGATCGCCGCACGAAGCAGTGGATCCATCGTGGGGTCATGCTGAGTCTGGTTAAACCAGGGGATGAACTCGGCCAGTTGATCGTCCAGAGCGGCTCTGGGTGGAGCCTCAAAATGCACGGTAGGGCGATCAACACGCCCAGAGACAACCAGCATCGGCTCATCTCCTCGCAACTGCCCTACGTTCATTGGCTGTACCGACCATTCGTTGACAGGGAACAGCCAACGATGCCATTGGTAAAGTCGTTCAATTGTCAGTGGTTGTTCATGGTTGTCGATGGCATCCAGCATCATGGCCGCGAGCCCCTCTGAGCGCTCTGATACTGGATAGGACTGAGTTTGTGAGCTCCCTAACCGCCTAGCCAGGGAAGATCGCACGGATTGGGCATTGAGACGTTCGCCTTCGATAGCGGACGAGGCGATGATGTTAGCCAATAACGTGTCCAACGTTTGGTCGGGGTTCCCCAACCTGGAATGACTACCGATTAGAATTCCCTGTCTGCGTTGAACCTGCCGTAATCTGGGCAATATCTCGCTATCCCGCCAACGAAAATGGGGCCAATCTGCTTGTTGCCAAATCCAAAATGGGTCCATAACATGTTCATTCAATGTGCCTTAATCCTCCACCGTTTCAAGGCTAACTTCGTCGGCAACGATGGCACTGGTCTACGCATCAACAGCCAAGTGAAGCTTGCCGTTTCTCCTTGCCGTGCTTGCCCACCTTCCACTCTCCTTCGCCCTAGACCTTCAGTTCGGTAGCAACACCAGATAAGCCACTGGCACCTGACTGACAAGCGGTACTGAATGTTAACCTGCTTGGCGCGTTTACTGGTGCTGTTGCAACACTGCACCGGCAAGGGAATATCAATTCAGCATGAACAGCGAATTGACGACCCTCCAACGTGCCGTAATGGTTCCAGCTTTCCACCGGCACCTTGAGTTGTGCGGCCACCATGCGCAGCAGGGGCGGAAATGGAGGATCATCGACGCCCAAGAAGATGCCAGGAAATCGCAAGTAGCAAAGCTGCACGGCGAAGCCCAATCGATTCGCGGCGCCGCGACGCTGACGGATCACCGACAGGTCGGTTTCGTTGAACGTGTAGTGCCGTATCAGTTCGTCTTTGGCATCTGGCAGTGTCAGCAGACTTTCGCGCTCGGTGGCGGACAGGATTGAGCGGCGTGGCATGGTCAGTCTTCCCGCAGGTACTGGTACAAGGTTTCGCGGCTGATGCCGAAGTCACGGGCCACCAAGGTTTTCTGGTCGCCTGCCGCAACTCGCCGTTTCAACTCGGCAATTTGTTCGCTGTTCAGCGATTTCTTTCGTCCCCGGTAGGCCCCGCGCTGCTTAGCCAGCACGATTCCCTCGCGCTGACGTTCGCGGATCAGAGCGCGCTCGAACTCAGCAAAGGCTCCCATGACCGACAGCATCAGATTGGCCATCGGTGAGTCCTCGCCGGTGAACGTTAGCCCTTCTTTGACGAACTCCATGCGCACGCCCCGTTGTGTCAGCCCTTGGACGATGCGGCGCAGGTCATCAAGGTTGCGTGCCAACCTGTCCATGCTATGCACCACCACGGTGTCGCCCTCGCGGACGAAGGCCAGCAGCCTTTCAAGTTCGGGACGTTGTGTGTCCTTGCCTGAAGCCTTATCGGTGAATACCTTGCCGACTTCTATTTGTTCCAGTTGTCGATCAGGATTCTGGTCGAAGCTGCTGACGCGAACGTAGCCGATACGTTGACCTTGCAAGATGCCTCCAAAGGTAAAAATGTCAGGATGAAATCTATTACCCTTGGCTGAATGTGTCAATAAATATAAATTAATACCCTACTCTGACGTTGTTTGTCGTTTTCAGAAGACGGCTGCACTGAACGTCAGAAGCCGACTGCACTATAGCAGCGGAGGGGTTGGATCCATCAG
>NZ_JAPCJA010000110.1:0-4497 GCF_027707745.1 Aeromonas sp. QDB23 | reverse complement strand
ATACCCCTCTGGAGGCCGCGGACGGCGTGGCCTCCAGAGCACTTTGTCGTTTTTGGACGGAAAATCCCTAGAACCCCATATTCGCCAGTTCCCCCCGGTTGAGTACGAACTGGCGATCTATCAAGGCTCACCGTGGCTATGGGCCGATGGAAAGCCGCTGATCGACCTCCTCGATGCGACCTCTTGGGGTGGTGCAGCCATATCCGTTCCTGCTCCCTTATCGGGTGCAAGGGGGCGTGACGTGTTGCGGTAGCGAAAGCGGTGCGGTAACTTGTTGTCCAGAAAAGACAAACCCCGAAGCTCTGCTGATCAACTTGGCGGAAGACTCAGAGCATTCGGGGCCGTTCACAAAGAACAGGAAAAGCATAACACATGCACGATCTCAGACAACCCTGCACCGCCAATAAGCGCGGTGATCTCTGACTCAGACGGCCCAAAACCTCTTCATAGACAGGCTTCCGCGCCGCCCCTACTGCACCAACGACAAATCGATGGGGCTGCTCATTCGTCCGCAGGCTACTGCGCTGGGCTATAGCCACATCCAGTTCAACCCGCCGCCGCATGTCGCCATGCTGGTGTTCGACGTGGACAAGAAGCACCAGCATGACCCCCAGCGCGATGGCTACCACGAGTGGCAGGATAGGGGGCTGCCTGCCCCGCACTGGATCTCGATCAACCCAGAGAACGGCAATTACCACCTTGGTTACCTGCTGGCCTCGCCCGTGGCGCGATCCAGTGTCGCCAGATTGGGGCCGTTGCGTTACCTGGCTGCCATCGAGCACGTTCTAGCGAAACGATTGGGGGCCGATCTGAGGTATGCAGGGCTGGTCACAAAAAACCCCGTCCACAGCGATTGGATGACGTTCTGGCACGACATTGAACCCTACACCCTCGACTATCTCGCCGAGTTTTGCCCAGATGCTGATCTGGCGGCCTTTAGTGGCCGTAAGCGCAAAGAAGCGAGCGGGTTGGGGCGTAACATAGAGGTGTTCGATAACGTGCGGGAATGGGCCTATAAGGCCGTCAGACGGTTTTGGCGGCCCAACGGCTATGACGCATGGGCCGATGCCGTGCTTGCGGCCTGTGAGAGCGCCAATGCGTTTGGCTTGGAGCAAGGCGGTCCGCTGCCAGTGTCCGAGATTAAGTCTACGGCCAAGAGCATTGCCCGCTGGGTCTGGCGGAACCTAACTCCGTCCGCGTTTGCGGATTACGTTGATCGGACACATACCTCCGAGATCCAAGCGCGGAGAGGGGCTAAGGGCGGTAAGGTATCCAAGGGAGGGGGAAGGCCGAGCAATAGCGGTAAGGACAAGTCCGATCTATTGCCGGAGGTTCTGCGGCTTAAGGCTCAGGGGTACACCAACCGCGATATAGCGGACGATCTTCAAATCTCCCCCAGTACGGTGAGCGTTTACCTAAAGCGTGATCATCCGTGATCGAAACAAGCCTATATCAGATAACAGCGCCCGAAAGGGCGTTCTCGAGCTTTTGCCTTTTAGTCTTAAAAATCCTTTTAGAGCGGATCCTTGGCGAGGTGGGGAACGGCCGGACCGAAGGCCGTCCATCGCCCCCCGGCTCTATCGGGGGGTGTGGGCGGGGCCGTTGTCCACGGAGCGATCTTGCTCTGGCCCCGGTTACTCGTCTGCCGGGATCGCGTAGATCGCCCGCTCTATCCGCTCCAGCGTTTCCGCGTCCACCATCTCCGTGATCCCCTTGACCTTAGCGAAGGCCAGAATGGTTTTTACTGCCCTCAGATCATTCCTGTTTAACGTCACGGTAACGTTTATTTCCTGTTGCTTCGCCCGGTAGGTAGCCTGCCGTTCTGCCCCCGTCTTGGCTGTCCCTGTCTTTGGTCTACCACGACCTCGCCTGATGCCGAACATGTCCCCAGTTCCCTGATCCGCTGCGTCCTTCATGATGCTCTTTCCTGTCACTGTTACGGTAATTCATTATCTGTCACGGTGACGTTTATTGCAAGTTGCCGACCCCCTCGTTTTCTGCTTTACTGGTATTAAGCCAGCCGACCCCGTATTACATTACGCCCGCTTCGCGGTCTCCATGTATCCGGGGGCTGGTGAGGGGCTCCGCCCCTTCAAACCCCACGCTGCTACGCCGCTTGGAGAGCCAATGACAAAGCCAGAGCTAAAGACAACAACGGCCAGCCTTCGCCTCGATCCTGCCACCCTGGCCAAGTGGCGCCAGGGGGCCAGCGACGAGGGGCTGACCCTCTCCGACTGGCTGAGAGCCAAGGTGGATGCCGACCAGCAAACCCATATATCCCCCGCCCGGTCGCGGCGGGAACGAGACCCCCGCCACCTGGCAGATCCTGCGCTAATGCGCCAGCTCGCGGCGTTGGGATCGAACCTCAACCAGATCGCCAGGGCGGTGAACGAATGCCGCCTGGTAGGGAGCTCGGTTCACCTGGTGGAGCTGCTGACGTTGCTACGTAGCATCGAGGAGAGCGCCGGGAGACTACTGCCGCAGCTTCCGCCTCCGCCGAACCGGGAGGATGACGGGCATGATGATTAAGTTCCTGGCTCATGGCACCGGTAAGGCCAGCAGTGCGGCGACCTATTTGCTGGACAGTCACGACCACAAGGGCGAGGAACGTGCCGGGGTGGCGGTGTTGCGGGGTGATCCGCAGCAGTTCGCCGCCGTGGCGGACTCGCTCGATTTTCAGCATCGATACCGGAGTGCGGTGATCTCCTGGTCGGAGGAAGAGGCCCCCAGTGACGCCGAGATCGGCGCGGTGCTGGACGACTTCGAGGCGCTGTCCTTTGCCGGACTGGATAGGCAGGACGTGCATCTGACCGCCGTGCAGCACCGGGAGGCCGGGGGCGGTGTCCACGTCCACATCCTGGTGCCCCGTGTTCACCTGGGCACGGGTAAATCTCTGAACATTGCCCCGCCCGGACATAGAAAAGACTTTGACGCCCTGCGGGATAAATGGAACTACGGCAAGGGCTGGGCCAGACCAGACGACCCGCTCCGGGCACGGCTGATACAGCCCTCCTTTGACGCCTACAAGGGCCAGCAGGACAGGACTGCCATCAAGCGGCAGATAGGGGATCACCTGCTTGGGGCGGTGGCTCAGGGGCTGATCCGCGACCGGGGCGAATTACTCGAGTACCTGGGCGAGGTGCTCGAATTCGAGATCACCCGCCAGGGCAAGGACTACATCACGATCAGGCCGGAGGGATACCCGCAGGGCATCCGGCTCAAAGGAGAGCTGTATGGAGAAGGGTGGCGAGCTGAAAACACGCTTGAGCGAGAGACTAGCGCAGCGGCAAGCCGAGGAGCTGGCCGAGGTGGCCACGTTGACCGAGGCCAATCTGACACAGCTCAGCGAGCGTTTGACAAAGCATGTGAGCGCCGAGCTGAGTACAACCAGGGACGCTATTCGGCAGCAGAGCGAGCAGATCACCACGTTGTTAGGTTCACAGCAGAGCGCCTTGGAACAACAACAGGCGACCGTGGACGCGCTCAAATGCTTGAGCTTGACGGACTTGGAGCAGATCCAAAAGGGGTTAAACGACGCGATCACTCTCGCCCAGGGGAAGGCAATCGAGCAGGCGATCGATCCGCTCAGGACGGCCCTAGAGCAACTCAAGACGGACGGGGAGGCCCTGAGTCTGGTGACGTTCCGGGGATGGCTCAAACCGCTGCTGATATCGATGGCGGTGATCCTAGGGGCCGGGGGCAGTACCTGGGGGGTGGCAGCGTACCTGGCGAACGAGATCACCGGGCAACTGACCGAGCTTCAGAGCCTAAACCAGCAGATCAGCACAGCCCAACGGACCCTAGACAGCTTGCCCAAAGGGGTGACGTTCGTGCGCGACCGAGATGGGCAGTACATCGTGGCGAGGCAGATCGATACACCGTTCAAGATGGACGAAGGGACGTACAAGGGCCTGATGGCCGTGGGGGTGAAGTAGATGACCGAATTAGAGCGGCTGCTGACAGCTCAATTCGAGCGGATGGAACAACGGCACCAGGACGAGACGATGGACTTGCGGGCGCAGCTCGACGCGCAACAGCGCGCTTTGAAGAGCTTGCAGGCGCAGTTGCAGAGCACATTGGGCGAGTACGAGAAGCATTGCGCCAGCTTACACACCGCCTTCGTGGCCTTGGAGAAGAGTACCAGGAGCGAGCTAGCCAGCATGGGCCGGAGTTTGGACCAGACCAACCGGGCTACCGGAGCAGCACTTGGGTCATTGAACAGCAGTGTGAGCATAGTCAAAAGCTCGCTGGAGAGCTTGAACAAGGCGCAGAGTTGATCGTCGATAGGGCCGCGGTGCTGCGAAAAGAGCAGAGCCAGAGTAGCGGGTTGAGTATGTAATATAACGTCACAGTGACAATAATTAAGTAGATCGGGTATGAAATCAGGTCGGTTGGGTACTCCTGACGCGGTGGCGCATATTGGGGTTCTAGGGATTTTCCGTCCAAATGCGACATTCAGACTGCTAAGTGATTGATTTATTGTGACTGGCTATGTGA
>NZ_JAPCJA010000109.1:0-4644 GCF_027707745.1 Aeromonas sp. QDB23 | reverse complement strand
ATGAGCGTTCACATTGGTCCGGAAATGGTGTTCACGTTGAATCGGAATTGGTGTTCATGATCGGCCGGAATATGCAAGCGTTGGAAAACGCCACCATATTATTATAAAAACTAAATGAGGTCGGTATGTTTGTGTTGAGTTATGGCGATAACTGCCATGTAAAATTTAGGGATGATGAATCTGATGCGCTAAAAAGAAAAATTGTAGAAATTATTAGCGATGGTGAGCCAAGGAATTCAATTAAAATTATAATTGATAAGGATTCAATTTTTCCTGCGGTGAAAATTGCATTCGATTATAAGATCACAGTCGTGCTTGATGGGCATGAGTTTAAGCCAGGTTCGAACAAGGTCAATCTAGGGTTGCTGCTTCTCGGGTATGCTAAAAATGAGGTGGAGGAGCAAGAAGCAATTGATTTTGTGGCGCTAAACTCTCATCATTTTTGCCCAGAAATAATGTCTCAGACTTCTCTAATTGATTATGTTTGGTCTCAAACTGGTAATCGATTCCATACTAGAATCGCCGAGGCTATAAACAAACACTTGTTTGCTAAAAAGAGCGCGGTATCTTTGGCGCACAATTTCTATACTAAGAATGATAATATTACTGAAACTAATATCGAACTTTGTCACGAAAGATTGTGTCTAGATCGTTTCCCTGGGATTCACATAGTTGTTACCCCACCAGGTACGGGTAAAACAACTAATTGCCTAATACCCACATTTGACGAGGCTGGGAATAATGGCATGCATCCTATTTTTTTAAATCCATCTCGAGCGTTCACGAATTCACTGTATCATGATCAGGATGAACGACACTATCATACAGATATCACCAAAAATGAAACCGGTGTCTATGGTGTTAGTCTGAGCATTTTATATAGTAAAAAATATAAGCATATCCGGGATAAGTGCCAAGTTTTGATTATAGATGAGTTTGAGGATGTTTTTAATTTAATGCACTCAGAATTGGGCATGAGAGTCTCAGTTGATGAATACATTGAAAGGATGGATAATTTCAAAAAAATTATTGCTGATGCCAGCACTGTTGTTATTGCCGATGCGTTTTTAAGTCAGGACTCATTTGATTTTATTTCAAGTTTAGCTACGCTCAGTAATAAAAAAATGTTCGTATATAGATCATCCAAACCTAGGAATATGCCAGAAATCTTTATAACAACTAAACCAGATATTATAAACAAGATCAATGAGCGTGCATCAAGTGGCAAAAAATGTATTGTATTTAGCGACGAGGCACACAATGCAAAAAAATCAAATGTTAACGTATTGGTAAATGCAATAAATACACCAAAAAAAATATTAATCGATGCTGACACTGCTCGTAAATTCCCTAATGGTGCTATAAACAAAAATGTTAGCAGTAAACTGGTGTCAATTTTTACACCGGTTGTGAAAAATGGATTTAGTTTCACAGATAAGGATCTAACATTTACTGCAATTGTTTCAAATGGGCTCGTTCAGCCTAATGATATTATGCAGTTTGTCCACCGAGCGAGGAATGCTAATAATGCATTTTTAGCGCTTCTTGGTGGCAAAAATAGGGTATATAAAAATAGCGATCATATCATTACAGAGTTGGTGATGTCAGCGTTGGGGTGTGATTATTCTATTGAACGTTTGCATGAGTATTGCCACAACCCCACATTAATGCATATGGTTAACCGATTGTTTATTCAACATAAATTGTGTTTGGATTATAATTTCACCCTACTAACAATGCTGGAACAACAGGGGTATAAAATTAGCTATCTTTTACCTGAGCTGAAAAATTCAGATAAAAAAATGCTTGAGTTGGCGGAGTTGAAAACAGAGGAGGAGCGAATTTGCGGGTTATTAAATAGAAGTAAATTTTATGCTCAGGAGGCTTTTGATATTGAGCACTTTTATAGTGAGGTATTGAGTGAGGAATTGATTAGGTTTGATGATAGAGGAAATACACGCAGAATAATTACAAATAACATTCTATTATATAAGTGTACTGACGATTATAATAGTCAAGAATCAGTAACATTTGCAATGATAAGATCGCTAGCCAATAGTTTAAAACTCAGTGACAATTATTGCTACAGTAGTGATGAGGCTGGTAAATTCCTAGCGTGGATTGAGAATGGAAAATTTAAGTTTGGTCATGAACTCATTGCAGTAAAAAAATTCTTTAATAATGACTATTTTATCATTCCATCTAACAGGAAAATTCCAATTAAGTTTTTAGAGTCATTTCTTAAAAATAATTTTGGCTATGAAACTTATATGAGTCAGGAACAAAATTACTATCGTGATGGACCAGGGGCGGGTCGTTCAAAAAGAACTGTAAAAACAGCGCGTCTGTCAAATGATATTAGAGAGTGGGTTGCTAAAATTATGAGCCGTTACTAAAATAGATCGCTATTGGTATTGCTGTTACTATCAAAAACACCGGTCTTAAACCGGTGTTTTGTACGCTTATCCAGTCTATTTGTTAGATATTAGTGTTATTCATATCAACTTGGCTGGGTAATCCCCCGAAAAACTGAGGTGCTCATAAGTAGAATTTTCTCGTATCTTGAACGCAGGAGGTTCTACATGAAAACATCACGCTTTAGCGATGCACAGATCATCGCCATCCTCAAGCAGGCCGAGTCTGGTTCACCCGTCCCTGAGCTCTGCCGTGAGCATGGCATCAGCTCCGCCACCTTCTACAAGTGGCGCTCCAAATTCGGTGGCATGGATGCCTCTCTCATGGCGCGCCTCAAAGAGCTGGAAGAGGAAAATCGTCGCCTTAAGAAGATGTATGCCGAGGAGCGCCTAAAGGCTGAGATCATCTCCGAGGCGATGGCAAAAAAGTGGTGACGCCATCTGCCCGCAGGGAGATGGCGACCAAGGCTGTGGCTCATTACGCCATTTCTATCCGTCTGGCTTGCCAGGTGTTCAAGGTGAGCGAGGGTTGCTACCGTTATCAGCCCGTGCTGGCTGATGAAAACCAGGAGATTGCCGACTGGCTGCTGCGCCTCACCGCCAACCAGCGCAACTGGGGTTTCGGACTGTGCTTCCTGTACCTGCGTAACGTCAAAGGCTTTGGCTGGAACCACAAGCGGGTCTACCGGATCTATCGGGCGCTAGAGCTCAATCTGCGGATAAAACCAAGAAGCGGCTAGTGCGGGCCAAGCCGGAGCCGTTGGCAGTCCCTGACCAACCGAATCACTGTTGGTCGATGGACTTTATGCATGACCAGCTCAGCGATGGTCGTTCGGTGCGGTTGTTTAATGTGATCGATGACTTCAATCGCGAAGCACTGTGCATCGAGGTGGATTTTTCCTTGCCTGCCTCGCGAGTCAAACGGGTGCTGGAGCAGGTCATCGAGTGGCGGGGCAAACCAGCCGCAATCCGCTGTGATAATGGTCCGGAATACATCAGCGAAGAGCTCAAGCAATGGGCGCAGCAGAAGAGGATTGCGCTGAGGTATATCCAGCCAGGCAACCCGCAGCAGAATGCCTACATAGAGCGATTTAACCGCACTGTGCGTTACGACTGGTTGGGCCATTACCTGTTTGAGTCACTGAATGAGTTACAGGAATTTGCCACGAACTGGCTGTGGGTTTATAACCATGAGCGGCCCAATATGGCGCTGGGCGGCTACACGCCGAAACAGCGCTTGGCACAGGCCGCATGACCTCTACTTTTGAGTGCTCCAAAAAATGGGGGGATTACCGCTGGAATCGTGATCTGGTTAACATTCAAAATTCTGAATTAATGATAATAATGCCGTTTGAATATCTGTATGTAACAGATATTGGGGATACATTGCAGGATATAAGTATGAAATATATTGTTGTTGAAGATCATGTTGTACCTCAGCTTTTCACTACTGCAATTGAGGCTTATGAGTTTGAGCACAGAGCGCACCTAAAAGGAAAGGGAGCTATTAATCTTGAAACATTTGGCCTATTGTGGGGATATTCAATTCCTCAGAAGGGTGAAAATCCCGCTCGAATTGTATCTACAATGGCTACTGTTGAAACGTCTGCATTGAGGCATCAAGACTGGGTACGGCCAGACCTTAATTCGATAATAGCAAAAAAGGAGTTTTTTACGAAGTACTGGCCTAATATAGAGCTGGTTGGCACATTTCACTCTCATCCATATGCTGATTTAGATACTGTGAATGAAATTAAGGGGTGGCGTGCATCGGATGGTGACAAAGATTTCTGGCCATGGTTTCATGAGTATGTATCACCAGAGCAACCCCTATTGGCGCATATAATTGTAACCATTACTAAGCTTGAGCGGAAAGGATGGGCGTATCCGGATCGATTAAGGGGTAATGAGAGAAAAATGGGCTATGTACTATCAGCTGATAATAGAAAACTGTGGCTGCGTTCATATGGAAGTCAAATAGATTTTGATGATAATGGTGAGGAGATGTTTATTTTTAAGGATGATCTTCAAATTGAGATTCCCTCATTGCAAAATAGATTTTGGGAAAATTCATAATTGTTGTTATAAATTTTTATTGTCAATTATTTACCTGATCCTGATTACCCATGATTAGGGAAGGTGCGAACAAGTCTCTGATATGAGATCATGTTTGTCATCTGGAGCCATGAAAAAGGGTTCATCATGAGTCATCAGCTCACCTTCGCCGACA
>NZ_JAPCJA010000108.1:0-4705 GCF_027707745.1 Aeromonas sp. QDB23 | reverse complement strand
GAGCCGGCTGGAATGACGACTATCGGGCTCAGTTATTCTTTGGTTAAAATATCAACAAAGTGTGCTCCCGCCCTGGGTAATACCCAGCCGCACCATGGCACTCTTTTTCTGGGTACTGATGGTTTTTACGCTGCGATGCAGATAGTCGGCGACCTCGGAAACCGACATGCCGCTGGCCAGCAGGCGGACAACTTCAGACTCCTTGGGGGTCAACGGACTTATATTGCCTTGAGAGGATACACCGGCATCGGCCAGCAGCATTTTTACCGCAGGGCCAATATAGCGATGGCCAAGTAATATCTGGCGAATGGCATCGGCCAGTTCGTTGATCACCGATTTTTTCAGTATCAGACCGTTTACCCCAACCTGAATAAGGGATTGCAAGATGGCGCTGTTCTGGATTTGGGTCAGCACAATAATGGGCAGGTTTGGATAATCCCGGCGCAACTGCTGGATCATGACCAGGCCATCGCAACGGGTATCTCCAGGCATACTGAAATCAGTGATCAGCAGATCACAATGATGTTGTTGCAATGATTTCAGCAACTCAGATACCTGATATGCCTCGGCGATCACTTCACAATGGGGTGTTATCTGGTCAATCAGGCTGCGGATCCCGGTCAGAATCAAGGGATGGTCATCGGCAAGAATAATCTTGAAGGACATGGATGAGCCTCTTATAAAACGGTGAGTAATATTCAGGCTATCAAAACTAACATTTCTATACTACCGTGCGCACCCCATTTTTTAGGGAGCGTCTATCTTTTGGAAAATATATGTGAATCGTTATGCCTATATATTATTCGCCCATGCCATTAATCAAACGGTTCATAATTATTGCACTGTTTTTTTTCTTGACCCCAGTGACGTTTTCGGCGCCGCTCCTTGCTGCGCGCACTGTCAATGTGGGCATTGTGTCCGGAGGGTGGGGCCCTTTTCAACAGTGGAATGGCAAGATTGCAGCCGGGTTCAGCGTTGAATTGATGGAACAATTAGCCCAAAAGCTGGACTACCGGATTGCCTGGCAGGTCTACCCCGACTGGGAGGCCATGTATGCCGATGCCTGCCGTGGCAAGGTCGATATTCTGCTGGATGCCTTTAACTCCGAGGTGCGCCAGTGCGTCACCTATAGCTTGCCTTACTACACCTCGCCGACTGTGGTGGTGGTGCGACAAGACAGCGCCCTGTTTCGTGATGTGAGTCGCTTGCAGTCCTCGAGCATTGCTATCGAGAAGGGGTTTATAACGGAAAAACTGGTCAGACTGCACTACCCGAATGTCACGCCGCGGCTGTTTGTCGATACCCGCAGCGCACTGCAGGCGGTCGAGCAAGGGCGGGCAGATGCCTATATCGGCAACCTCCATGTGGCCAATCTGTTTATCGAGCATCACCCGGCGTTGGCGGTGGTTGCCCAGTCTCCCTTGTTGATGGAAACCCTGCATCTTGGCGTCGTCAGCCAGAAGCACTCCCTTGCTATCCGGCTTGATACGGCCATTCAGGCGCTGACGGTCGAGGCGCGCAGTGCACTTGAAAAACGCTGGTTGGGGGAGAGCCTGACCCCCAATTTTATGGGGCACAGCAATTTCTTGTTGCGTCCCGATGAGCGTGCCTGGCTCTCGACACTGCCGCCGTTGAAGCTGGGATTACTCCCAGGTTGGGCACCCTTCTCTTACCTCGATGAGGAGGGGAATTCGGTCGGTTTAATGGTTGACTACCTTGCCTTGCTGCAAGAGAGGCTGGGGTTGGCTTACGATCGGCTGCCCGTCGAGAACTGGCCCGAGTTGCAGCAGTTGTTGCTGCATCACGATGTGGATCTGGCGGTCTTGCCAACCCGGGTTATCGAGCAGCTGGTGGGTTGGCATGGCAGCGAGCCCTTCGCGTCATTTCCCATGGTGCTGGTGACGGCCCGTGGCAGCCTGCCGATCGGGGATATTTCTGATCTGGCTGGCAAACATCTGCTGCTGACGGACAGCATGTTGATCCCCCGGCTCAGGGCGCTGGTGCCCGATCTCAAGCTGACCACGACCCGCAATGCCAACGAAGGGATGGCTCGTGTCGCAGCCGGGGCAGGTGATGCCTATATCGGCAATCTGGTGGTGGTTTCTCGCCTCATAGCCGAGCAGTTTGATGACCGGCTTCATATTGCCGCGCCCACCCCCTTCAAGGATGAGCTGGCCGTGGCGGTGCGCGAGCCCTATGCCCCCTTGTTGCCTTTAATCAATCGGGTGTTTACCAGCATGAGCGACAAGGAGAAACGGCAGATCCGCAATAGCTGGTTGGCATTGAACTACAGCGAGGGGATTTCGTGGCAAAAATTGATCCGGACTCTGATCCCCGTCGGGTCCGGGATCATCCTGTTTATCCTCGCACTCTCGGTGGCGTACTGGCGGTTGCGTCAGGAGATTGTCCGCCGCCAGCGGGTTGAGGCCGCGTTGGCCACCGCCAAGGCAAAGGCCGAGGCTGCTGCCAGCCAGAAAGGGGAGTTTCTGGCCACCATGAGCCACGAAATTCGCACCCCCATGAATGGCATTGTCGGCATGGCGGAACAGCTCACCTTTACCGAGCTGACCCAGGATCAGCGCCAGATGGTGGAGATCATCAACCGCGGTGCTCAGGGGTTGCATGCACTGATCGACAATGTGCTCGACTTCGCCAAGCTGGAGGCGGGCAAAATGCGGCTCGAACAAGCCCCGTTCCTTGTCCGGGAGCTGCTCGACAGCGTGCTGACCATGACGATGAGCGAGGTATACCGCAAGGGGTTGCGCGTCTACCTGTGGGCGGATGCCGGTGTGGCAGCCCGGGTAAGCGGTGATGCGCTGCGTCTGCGCCAGATCCTGTTCAACTTTGTCAGCAATGCCATCAAGTTCACCGAGCGGGGCTTTATCGAGATCTCGGTGCAACAGCTGGCGCAGGAGGAGGGGCAACAGCAACTGCGCTTCGGCGTGCGCGACAGCGGCATCGGTATGAGTGCCGAGGCGCTTGGCCGGATCTTCAATGCCTTTGAACAAGCGGAGAGTTCCACCACCCGCAGCCATGGTGGCAGCGGTCTGGGGCTGAGTATCTGTCAGACCCTGGCTCGCTTGATGGGGGGGGAGATCCGGCTGGAGAGTGCCCCCGGGCTTGGCACCTTTATCACCCTGACGGTCATGTTGCCGGTACTGGCGCAGCGAGAGCCGGATCCCCGGCTGAACAGGATGCAGGCTTCTGTCGAGCTGCATGACGAGAAGTTGTGCCACACCCTGCTGTTGCACCTCGAGGCACTGGGGATTGAGCGCACCACGCAGCACTGCGACGCCGAGTTGCGTTTCAGTGACAATCTGCAAGCGCCTGAAGGGGCTATCTGTGTGTTGCCATTGACATCGCCCCTCGGCTATCGCTACGAGGCGGGGCGCTATCTGCTCAACAGCAACCCCATGACCTGGCATGCGGTGCGGGAAGTCTGCTATCGCCAGCTGGCCTGGGTGGATGGGGTGGCTGCGTCATCGTTGCAAGAGCAGGTGCAGGGCAAGCCCTTGCTGCCTTGTCGAGTGCTTCTGGTGGAGGATAATCCCCTCAACCAGGCACTGGTGATGCGCCAGCTCAGGCAGCTTGATCTGAGCTGCGATCTGGCGGAGCACGGCCAGCAGGCTCTCGAGATGGTTGAGCAGCACTCCTATGGTCTGGTGCTCTGTGATTGCCAGATGCCGGTGATGGATGGCTATGAATTCACGCGCAGGATTCGGGCTGCAGAGAAAGGCGAGCGGCTGCTGATCATCGCCATGACGGCCAATGTATTGCCGGAACAGGCTGAACGCTGTTTTGCCGCGGGCATGGACGATCTGCTGGGCAAGCCGGTGCTGCTGGACGGGCTGCGTCAGATGTTGCTGAAGTGGCGCATCTTGCCATCGCCCCCCTTGATTGATGTCGCTGCCATGGCGGCATTTTTTGGCCAAGGTGACAAATTGCGGCAGATGTTTCCGCTCTTTCGTCAGGAGCTTGAACAGGCGATGGCGCAGCAGCCACAGGATGACAAGGCATTGGCCAATTGGGTACATCGTCAGGCTGGCACCATCAGTATGATGATGGTGCCGCAGCTTGCCGAAGAGGCGTGGCGACTGGAAGAGAAGATCCGTCAGCTCGGGGCGTCGGTTTGTATGAGCGAACTGGCCCTATTTCGTACCCGGTTGCAGCACATCATCGGTGAGTTACGGCAGTTGAGCGAGAGCGAGTCAGCTATCGAGGGAGAGCTGAAATAGTGGAAACTGTTCACTCATAAAGTCGCGGGGGCTGTGACCATTGCCTGCACCGGCCAGCCACTCCCAATCCAGTTTTGGCGAGCCAGCTTTGAAGCGTTGATAGGCAACGCCCTGATGGATGGTCAGAAAGAGGGTCGTGGGAAGTCCCAGCTTGTTGCTGTAGCGCACCATCACTTCGCCCTGATAGTCGTTGCTTATTCTGACTTTGAGCGCCTGCAGTGTCAGACCGGTAGCATGACCGTGCTCGTCCCAGACTTCAAACATGATGTAAATACTCTGATATTGATGATGCCACGATGAGCAAGATTGAATGCAATTGCAACTGTCAGATCTGACAAGGGCAGAAATGAGTGGGGGGGTATACAAAGCGAAAACCCGGCGCGAGGCCGGGTCTTCTGAATGATGGTGGAGGGAGAAGGATTCGAACCTTCGAAGGCAGAGCCGTCAGATTTACAGTCTGATCCCTTTGG
>NZ_JAPCJA010000107.1:0-4954 GCF_027707745.1 Aeromonas sp. QDB23 | reverse complement strand
GGGGTGACGTGAGCGCGTTAAGGATCAGGGTGTTCACGTTGGCCGGAATGGCTGTTCAACTTCGCCGGAATACGCACCTGGTAGGGTTCGTCGCATCTACCAGCAATCACCAGGGAAGTGACCTTATGAAGCGAATAGTCATTGTCCTAGCCCTCCCCCTCGCACTTGCAGCGTGTGGCGATACCCAGGAGAAGAAACAGCCCCGTAAGCCGCCAGAGGAACGGGTGATCAGTGAGCCGACTCATGGATTTGGCGTCCTTTTTGGCAAGCCAAACCCCGATTACACACCGCCAGGGAGGCTAGTTGATAGCCCGGACTTTAAAGTGACTCTCCCAGAGGACCGCTGGGAAGAGGTCACTATCAGCAAAAAAGAGGGCAAGCCAAGCGCGGCGGTAGGTGTAGATAAGTGAGAGCTCGCTGGGCTGTCACTCTCCTGGCTCGCTGATGAGGTATATGGAGCAAGTCAGCGCCGATGTTGCTGACATGAGGGCGATAGAGGTCACCGGACAGATGAAAGGATAGGTGCCAAACGCCAAGAGATGGGCGCCAGGACAGGAGAGCTTAGAAGATCAGACGATGGCCAGCTCAGCCGGAACAGCAGTCTACGCGGGAAGCTCCACCGGCTATGCTGGCGGCACTGTAGGTGGGTCTTTGGGAGGGGCGTATGAACCGAAAAACCGTTAAGAGGATCATCATTGCGCTCGCCGTTGTTGGAATGGAGGCCGCGTTCGGCTATGCCTATCTATGCGGCGCCTTGACCGTGACATATGGCCTATCTCTCCCCAGCGCCGACCTAACACAGGCAGAGTTTGAGCAAGTCCTGTACCTGTCTCGGCTGCCATGGGTACCGTTCGTTGCCTTCCATGTCTTTCTGGTTGTGCTGTACCTATCCGGGCGATTTCTCGATAAGCGCAGCGGCGAGCAATAACAAAGGGCGCCAGTTCGGCGCCTTTCTTCATGGTCACACGCGGCCAGCTCGGCGCTTGGCAATCGCCCCTTCATGGGCAAATATGTCTCTGCAGTAGCGCATCACCATCACCTCACTCGACCTGCGGCCAGCCTTCATGATCTGCAGGGCGTTGTAGCCGTCAGCAGCCAGATCTTGAGCAGGCCCCTACCGCGCGGAGTGACCCGACCGCGGCTGCCCCCCTGCTTGTCCAGGCCCAGCCCCTTATACGCCCTGGCAAACACACGCGCTATCGTCTTGGTAATAGGGATCGTCAAGATCGCCAGCCATCCGGCTGCATGGCGATTTGTTTGAGCTTGACATGCGCCAGCTCGACTTCTCGGAGCAGTTTCAAGACAAAAAGTAGAGTTTTATTAACAGCAACCATTAAGGTTAATCAATGTATAATTTTGCTTTCTATCTTTAATTTGGAGTGAACTGATGCGCAACACCACCCTGCTTGGCTTGGGTTTACTAGTAGCAGCTAATGCATATGCTGACTTGGGAGACATTCCCAAAGAGTCAGGCTGGTCTGGCTTCCTGCTGGGAGGCGTCAACACGCTCAATTATAAATCCAACTTTTATAGTGGTGATGACAATAAAGAGCACATTGATAGCTTAGGTAACGCCGACAGTAACTCTACCTTCTCACCACTGTTCAATGCCGACATTCGCTACACCTTCGCTGATACCCGGACCCAAGTTTTTTTGGGGAACCTGATCCAGGATGCCATTCGCTTCGACTTCACCCAGCAACTGGGTATTCGTCAGGAGATGAGTGATAAAGGGATCGTGGCAGGTTCCGTGGTGTTCAACGCGATGCCGATTGAACAGTGGAGCGATCCGTTTGCCGTCGGAGTAGGGCGCCAATCCACCGATATCAAATCCAAAGGTGTTCGGTTTGCCTGGGACAAGATCTGGGGGAGTAACTTCTACGGTAGCCTCATCACACGTAACATCGAGGTTGATGAAGAACGTAGTGGTAGTCAATTTGATGCAGCGACAGCAGCCAAGCTGGATCGCAACGGGAAAATACATGCAATGGAGTTATCTTACCAGTGGCATTTCACCCCTGGGTACCTTCTGGAACCGGCATTTATCTACCGGCAAGCGGACCTCGATGGCAGCGCCAAGAGCTACGAGAGCACTGCTATGCAATTGACCTTTGCCAAGCATGCTTCTCAGTGGTCGTTTGTCAGCAACGTCTATGTGGGCCAGACCAAATATGATGAGGCAAATCCTATCTTCAATCAGCAGGCTGACTCGGACGAATTTGCTGTCAATGGCACCTTCTTCTGGCATCGACTCTTTGGGATTGCCCCCCTTTCAGCAACGTTGACAGCTGGCTATGCCAAATCTGACTCCGAGATTAGTTTCTATGATACCGAGTCGACCGTATTCAGCACTGGCCTGCTCTACAATTTCTGACAATAGCAGTGCACAACAAGAAAATGGCCGCCCTTTTTGGTACGGCCATTTTCCATCAATTAGAAAAATGGACATCATATCCAGACGTGAGGAGCCCTTATGAGATAGCCCGGTAAGCTGGGCCATCCCTTTATCTTTCCGAGGCAAATTTGGCACATTCCTGTTCCTAAGTAATACCGTTGGATCCCTGCTTGAGCCCACAATTAGCTAACTTTACTTTCCCTTTTTCTGAGATGGCACTCTGTAGAGTGCTACCTAAAGTCATTGAGTAATAACCTGCAAGAAACGATCATTGCCAAAAGTGTGATTTAGTCCTCGTAATTTAGTACTTATTTGTCAGTTATAGGTTGATATTCCGTCACGCGTCCCTGATATAACATGTTGCGTTCACCTACAAGAGAACGTGCATTTTTTCTTAAAAACAGGAGATTCATACGTGCCTAACTACGTAATCAACAAAAATTCGCAGTCAAACGGCGATCATGAAATTCATAACACGACCAGCGGTTGCTCGTTTATGCCAAACCCGGAAAACCGGATAGACTTGGGTTACCATGACTCTTGCCATGGTGCGGTTATTGCGGCGAAAGCTCAGTGGCCAAACAACAAAATCAACGGTTGCTACTACTGCTGTAATGCCTGCCATACAAGCTGATAACGGAACACTAATCCAAAAGCCCTGCGGGGCTTTTTTATCACAACTAAAAGTAAGCACCCAACGAAGACCGTATTGGCATGCGCTACAGTTTATTCAATAGGTAGATCAATATTTCATGGCCAGAACTCACATCACCTATTTACCAACCAATCGACTGTTCAGATAAATAATGAAGAGGAAAATTTGTAAACATATGAGCAATGCCACCGGCAAAGCTCTTGATTTGCTGACACACCAAGGTTCTTCGCCCCAAGAAGATATTTGTCATCTTAATCACGCCCAATCCCACGCAGTCATAGCCAGCAACGCATAGAATTCACGTCTCTGGATAGAGAAAGTAACGCAGAAGCGACGATTCAGCGCTTTGGAAACTCTTGCTGCACGTCTTAATAACCAAACCAGGCTTTCCAGAAGAACCCTATAGCCCCAAACCTATTGGTGAAAACTTGCTGTTTCTCTCTCCTGTAGAGCCATGACCCGCTATGGCGATGCCCGTATTGGAACCGCTCACGACAATGATGGTGAGAAAGCCGCCTTGTGCTTGGCTCTCTTCCCTACCTTCATTACTGATGCGATTGCCTTATACCAAAAAATGAGCGACCGCAATGGGGCCGATCGCCGAAGTAGATCTAAGCCTGGTCCAGTTTGCGGAGTTAATTGACTGTTATCTCCTTCACTTCCAGCATGGGCGTTTGGTTCACGGGTCAAAGGAACAGCCCTCCCTTATTCGGACCTTGACCTGATTACTTTCAGCACTCCGGACCAAGAACCTGCTCTATCAGCACTCAGAGAGGTGCTAGAGGAAAGCTGCTTGCCCTTTCGGGTAGATCTGCTGGTGTGGGATGCCATCCCCGCCAGTTTTAAGACCAATATTGAGCAGAATTTGCTGTGTTGTCTAAATGCAGGAGATCATAGGCACGAACGCATGTCATCGAGCTCGGATAACGATAAAGCACACCACGCTGACAGGGGAACATGCTTGCCACCGTTTGAGAGCCCGAGTGATAACAACGAATTGGATGAGCTGGAAACACTGCTTGGGCACCACGGTAGTGACCACAGTATTATCTCCATGTCGATGCTCGATGGCTTTTTAACTGCGGTGGTCTCTGGCCCCCATCTCATTATGCCGAGCATCTGGCTCCACGCGATCTGGGGTGATGAGCAGGATCAACCCGAGTGGCAAAGCGAAGCTGAGCTGGAGCGCTTTATCGATCTGGTGATGCGCCACAGCAACGACATTGCGACCACCCTGACCTATGCGCCTGAAGACTATTTCCCAGTGGCGCCGGAGTTTGAACGACACGGTGAGTGGGTTCCTCTGATCCACGACTGGTGTGGTGGTTACCTGGGAGGTCTTGAGCTAGCGCCATGGCCCACACTGCCCGCACCTGAAGCTGCCGCACTGGCGATGATAGCTGAACCGCTGGAGAAGATGCCTACATCGCTCGAAGCGCTCAGCAATGAACACCTGCAAGAACAAGCCACTAAAGCCCGCTTTGCTGCTCGTATCCTTCATGCCCACTTTTTGGCGCAACGCAGTGAACGCCCGGCACGACCTCAACCGGTGGTGGCACCCATCAAGATTGGCCGCAACGCGTCGTGCCCCTGTGGCAGCGGCAAGAAGTACAAGCAGTGCTGTTTGCACTGACCAACAATATAGATAGCAAGAGAGGGCCGATGGCCCTCTCTTGTTTTGATTAAACTGAAAGGAGTAACGACGATGACCTGTCCAAAGAAGTGCGATAGAAGAGAAAGGCAGCCAAGGCTCTGTGGCACACTGCGTGGCATACCAAAATTTCAGATAAGAAAAAAGCCCAACCGAATCAATCAGTTGGGCTTATATAGTGGCGGAGCGGACGGGACTCGAACCCGCGACCCCCGGCGTGACAGGCCGGTATTCTAACCGACTGAACTACCGC
>NZ_JAPCJA010000106.1:0-5038 GCF_027707745.1 Aeromonas sp. QDB23 | reverse complement strand
TATCTGGAAACGGTACTCAATGCGGGTCTCAAAAAACTGGGTGAAATTTAACAAAATGTTCACGCTCTCACCCTGCCTCCAGGGACAGGTAAAACCGAGTTTATCGCTGCTTTTGTGCATTATTTGGTAGAGAAGCAGAATACTAAACGTATCTTGTTGGTTAGTCAGTCTCATGAAGCAGTTAATACAGCCGCTGAACGGATTCGGAAGCACTGTGCTCGTCTTAATACAGATCTAGAAGTCGTAAGGTTTAGTAACCGCGAAGGCGCTGTATCTCAAGGGCTGAAAGATGTCTACTCGAACGCAATCACAACCGAGAAGCGTGAATTGTTCAGCGCTGAAAGTAAGTATCGTGTAGAAGCCTTGAGTGAAGCAATTGGTTTGGATCCAGAATTTATATCTAGTATTGTGCAGGCAGAGCTTAAGCTTTTCAAAAAAATTGACCATCTTGAGGCATTACTTTATCAAGTGAATGACCTGAGAGATGAGAATGATATTAAAGTTCTGAAGGAAATTTCAGTAGAGCTTGATCTTTCAATACGCTCGAAGTTAAGTGCTGAGCATGATATTAATTTGGATACTGATGCTAATATCTCAGAAGCAAAAGAAATTCTGATTTATAAATTGTGTAGGGAGTATGGTGTCAGACCCGATGAGGCCCGCCGAGTAAAAGCATTAGCTAAAATATCACGAGATATGTTGGATGCTTTGTCGGGAGAGCGGGTTAACGTTGACGAATTCTATGCACGTTCAAGACAGTTAGTAGCAGGAACATGTGTCGGTATTGGACAAGGCCATATTGGCATCCAGGACAATATATACGATTGGGTGATTATCGATGAGGCCGCACGCTCAATTGCGAGTGAATTAGCGATTGCTATGCAGTCAGCTAGACGTATTCTGCTAGTTGGAGACCATTTGCAGCTTCCTCCATTATATTCCGATGCACATAAGGCTGCTTTGGCAAGAAAATTGGGTATCAACAGTTCACGCACTGAGATCGATGAACTATTACGAAGTGACTTTGCCCGAGCATTCAACTCTACCTATGGTGAGCAAGCAAGTGCAGCATTGCTTACTCAATATCGTATGGCCCCCCCTATTGGGAGTCTTGTATCGAAGACCTTTTATGAAGGTAAGCTTCGAAATGGTGTGCGAACAATTCCAGATGTCTATCAGCATGCGCCGCCTGCTTTGCACAGCATTGTGACTTGGCTAGATACCTCTCCCCAGGGCCAACGAGCACATCACTTGGAAGATCGTGGGACAAGTATCTACAACCGCTGTGAAGCAGATCAGATTATTTCTGTGCTTAAACAGGTGTCAGAAAATATTGATTTCGTTGCGAAGCTATCGAATCTTACCAGCAAAGATGAACCAGCGATCGGTGTGATTTGTATGTATGCCGAACAAAAAAAATTACTGCGTCAGAAGTTTAACCAGGAAATCTGGAGTGATGGATTCAAAGATATTGTAAAAATTGACACAGTAGATAGCTATCAAGGTAAAGAAAACAGGATTATCATATTGTCCTTAACTCGTTCTGATAAAAAACATAGCCCAGGTTTTTTACGAGCTCCAAATCGGATAAATGTTGCGATGTCTCGAGCGATGGATCGTTTGTTGATTGTTGGCAATGCGGATATTTGGAAAGGCAATAATAAAGAGTTGCCATTGGGATCTGTTGTTCGTTATATGACGGAATCTGGTGAGAAAGCTGGGTACAAATTTATCTCCGCTGAGCAGAGTGGGAAAAGAAAATGATGTCAGAAAATAAGGTTATTTATCATGAGGTCGATTTTTTGCTGCCTGCGCAAAGGTTTAATATTCAATTTTCATATATCTCTAAGAAGGGGCTTCCATTCATAAGGGAATTTGTGCTGAGGCTTGTTCATGTGGCATCAATGAGTAAGTCACAAATTTCAAAATATTTTGGCCTTAGCCGTCGAGAGACAGATGAGGCCATATCTGATTTAGTTCAACGTGGTGAACTGACTCTTTCAGATGACGGTCTTCTAACTTTGACAGATAAGTCAAATGGTTATTTTTCTGAAATTGGTGAAATACCACAGCTTTCTACTGTACAAGATAGTGGAGCTACGTTGTCATTTGATTTGGCTACATTTAGTTGTTTCAGTAACCAGAATATCCAAGAAAAGTGGAATGCCGGAATATCTCTGAAAATAGATGATAGCAACGTTTCTCAAAGTGAAAGGTTAGTCGAGAAACACTTCCAGCACCAGTTTACCCAAATTCTGGATAAAGGATATCTGTCTCATTTGCTGACTCAAGATGGTAAAGAACGCCCCTCTGTTTACACCGTAAACTCTGTCAATAAGCTGCGACAGTTTCCATTACGCTTGACAACAGATTTTAAAATGGACACTGATGGAAAGGCTGTCGAGCGTGAAGACTATGAAGAGTTGAATAGTTCGGAGTGTATTCATGAACTAATGGCTTTAGAGCTATCTCGGATATCTATGGTCAACAACTCCATGAGTATCTTCAAGTCCATGGTTTCCCTGAACGATGAAGATACACTAAAACTATTTGATTCAAAAACAAACCTGTTCAATCCAAAGTATATAGAAGACATCCAGGCATTAGAGGCTCATACAACGTCTGAGAGGTTGACTTTTCTTGGTCCAATATACTTAAAAAGTAACTGGGAAAAGCTACAGAAGATTCTAAATCCTGTGCTCAGTAAGCGTATTAAAGAAAAATCTGATACTAGTAATAATCGATTTACCTGGATTGCTCCTTCAGACCCATATTGGGCGAAGAGCGCTCGTTTTATTTCAAGCTTAAGTGACTTCATCCACAGGTCTAGTACAAAAGAGAAGAGGCTTTACAAGCCTGTGCTATACGTTCCAGTATGCGATCATCGGGATATCAAAGGAGCCAAACAGTGGATGCGTGAACTTGGTCAGTTCCACAATGATGCTAAGGGCCTTGCTGAGGGATTCCTGGATGGCAATGTTGAGATCCTTCATCTTGAAGATGAATTTGGTGTTGTTATTTACCATTTTTCTCAGCCAGAGACTTTGCCAATAACTATGCCCATTGGCTATATTACAAAAAATAAAGAGTTGGTTAAGAAACTTGGGTTCTTGGTTAATGAGTATGTCAGAGATATCTCTGCATTTGATAAACCAAATGACTGTGGTGCTATTTCCTCGTTAGCTAAAGGGGTTGATGCTTAGCGATTATAACTAAAGGGGCCTTAAGAAAATGCGTAACTTAAGGTCCCGTTTTCATTGCATCACTTGGTACAACACGAGTTTTTTGATAGGAACCAACCATTCACTCCTTCCTATCCGTGGCTTGCCAGCTTGATGATTTGCCGGTTAATACGGGGACGTGCAAGTACCCAAGTTACCGACAAACGATGAGGGAAGCTTTGTTCTTCCTGACTGGGAATAACTGTTTACAGTTGGGATACGGTGGATTCATCATTGTGGCAAAAATGAAGCGGCCTAATAGGCCGCTTCATTTTTTTATTCAGTTGTTTGGCTACCGGATATAAATGTGGCCCAGGCATCCATCATGGGCCGCCGCTGGTCTAGCAAGTCGGTACGATGATACGCAGCTTCTACCTTGTTCTGCACTGTGTGAGCTAACGCTCGTTCAGCGAGATCCCGTGCATAACCCTGCTCGCTGCACCAGTCGCGAAAGCTAGAACGAAAGCCATGAGCAGTTGCCAGACGGCCAGGAGTAGAGCTTGGTGCTTTTACCCGTCGCAAAAATGTCGTTAGTACCATATCTGATAGTGGAACTTGATCGCGTGGTGAAGGGAAGACCAATTCATCATGCAACCCCTGTAATCCCATCAGGATCTCAACAGCTCGAAGAGATAACGGGACGCGATGCATTTGTTTGGCCTTCATTCGTTCCGCTGGCAAGGTCCAGACTCTTGCTTCCAGGTCTACTTCTGACCATTTCATCGATCTGACTTCACCTGAACGGCAAGCCGTCAGGATCAAGAACTCCAGCATTAAGCGAGTTACATCGTACTGTTGTGTTGTCCTGAGATGCTGCTGGACAAAGGTTGGAATATCACGCCAGGGCATGGCAGGTTGATGTTCGGTACGAACGGCTTTACTGGGTTGTAGTGGGAGTAAGTGATTTACCACATCGACCGGGTTTGCTTGGCAGTGACCATGCGCCCAGGCCCAAGCCATGACCGCATGCAGCCGTTGTTTCACACGGCTGGCAGTTTCAGGGATCTCCAACCAGATCGGCATTAAGACCTCAGCGATCTGTGCAGGAGTGATGGCAGAGATTGAGTACTGGCCAATCATGGGGAATGCATACTGCTCGAGCGTCGAGATCCACTGTTTGCCGTGTTTGGGGTTTTTCCATCCAGGCAGCAGTTTGGAATGAACTTCCCGAGCAGCAGCCTCGAAAATTGGGATAGAGGGTTTGCTCTCCTCTGCACGTTTGAGTTCGAGTGGGTCAAGACCATTGGCGAGTTGTTCTCGCATTTTCTGCCCTTGCTTGGTGGCATCGGCTATCGATATCTCGGGGTACGAGCCAAGCCCTGCATTTCTGCGTTTACCGGTCACTGGGCTGACATAACGAAGTACCCAGTTGCCACGGCCTTTAGCCGTTGACGGATGAAGTGCCAGGCCTGTTACGCCACCATGTGCAATCGCTTTGTCATCTGGCTTGAGATTACGTGCTTTAGTATCGGTAAGAAGTGCCATAGGGGATTCCTTGAGAATGTGGCATGCCATGGACTATGCCATCTATTGTGCCATTTAGTGCGGGATAGAGTCATTTTCAGCCGGACGCTGTTGGACGAACCATTAAGTAAGGTATTGATTTTAACTGGATATGTAGGATGTGGCTGGTTTTGGTTGGACTTAATTCAGGCGGTCTCCCTCACCGCCAAATTGAGTGTGAATCAACCCCATGAATTTCATGGGGTTTTTTCGTTTCTGGAGGAGCGAAAAGGCCAGTGTTGCATATTCCGGCCGATCATGAACACCAATTCCGATTCAACGTGAACACCATTTCCGGACCAATGTGAACGCTC